>JAFUFW010000044.1 GCA_017469685.1 Bacteroidaceae bacterium
TGCTATTTCAGTGTATGCGGGGCGGAAGTCATAGCCCCATTGAGATATGCAGTGGGCTTCGTCGACAGTGACGAAGTTCACGTGCATCTTTTTTAGTTTTGTCTGGAAGACTTCTGATGAAAGTCGCTCGGGCGAGACGTAGAGGAATTTATAGTTGCCGAAGATGCAGTTCTCGAGGGCTATGATGACTTCGTCGTGCGTCATGCCAGAATAGACGGCCGTGGCTTTGATGCCTTTGCGGCGAAGGTGCATGACTTGGTCCTTCATAAGAGCTATTAGGGGGCTTATGACGAGGCATAAGCCCTCTTGAGCGATGGCCGGCACCTGGAATGTTATGCTCTTGCCGCCGCCTGTGGGCATGAGGCCGAGCGTGTCGCGCCCGGCTCCGATGCTTTCGATTATTTCCTGCTGAATGCCTCGGAATGAGTCGTAGCCAAAGTATTTTTTGAGAATGGGCAGATAGTTCATTCCTCGCTGGGGCGTATGTCTTCGATTTGCAACTGCACCTCGCCCCGTTTGTGGGTGTTCTCCTCGACGGAGTAGCAGATGTCGAAGGCGCGCTTGCTCTTGATGAAACGTGCCTGAGAGCTCTGTCCGAAGGCTATGCCACTGACTACGTTGGAGCTTTTGTTGTCGACGAGTTCGAGTTTTATGTGCTCTTGCTGGTGCCCTACCACCTTGCTCGTGCCGTAGTCGTAGACGTGCTCTGTGGCGAAAAGGGGCTTCTGGTTGTCGGGGCCGAAGGGGGCAAACTTGCGCAGGTCGGCGTAGAAACGGTGGCTGATGTCCTTGAAGTCGAGCAGCCCGTCGATATTCAGTTCAGGCTGTATCTGAGAGTCGAGGATGTTTTCATTGACGTAAGCTTCGAAGCGGCGCTTGAACTCGGGCACGTTCTCGACCTTCATCGAGAGCCCGGCAGCGTAGGTGTGGCCTCCGAAGTTCTCGAGCAGGTCGCGGCACGAGTCGATGGCCTTGTAGACGTCGAAGCCGCCGACTGAGCGGGCAGAGCCTGTTGCCATGTCGTCGGTGCGGGTGAGAACCACGGCAGGCCGGGTGTAAACCTCGGTCAGGCGCGAGGCCACGATGCCTATGATGCCCTTGTGCCACTCTTCATTATAGATGACTATGGCGCGCTGTTCGTGGCCTGGGTCGAGCTTTTCTACGATGCGGTTGGCCTCCTGGGTCATTTCCTTGTCGAGGTCTTTGCGTTGGTCGTTGTAGGCATTAATCTGCAGAGCCATGCGGTGGGCCTTCACAGGGTCGCGCTCCACAAGCAGCGCCACGGCTTCGCTGCCGTTCTGCATGCGGCCAGAGGCATTGATGCGTGGACCGATCTTGAATATGATGTCGTTCATCGTAATCTCGCGGTCGAAGAGTCCGCATATTTCGATGATGGCTTTGAGCCCTACGCTCACCTTGGAGTTTATCTGTTTCAGCCCATGGAAGGCCAGGACACGGTTCTCTCCAAGGATGGGCACGATGTCCGATGCGATGCTTACAGCGCAGAGGTCGAGCAGGGGTGTCAGCTGCGAGAACGGGATGCCGTTGTCGATGGCGAATGCCTGCATCAGCTTGAAACCCACCCCGCACCCCGAGAGGTGCTCATACGGGTATGTGGCATCGGTGCGCTTGGCGTTGAGGATAGCCACTGCTGGCGGCAGCTCATCGTCGGGCACGTGGTGGTCGCAGATTATGAAGTCGATGCCGAGGCTCTTGGCGTAAGCTATCTCCTCTATAGCTTTAATGCCGCAGTCGAGCACGATGATAAGTCCTACACCCGTCTCGTGGGCATAGTCTACACCCTTGTGGCTTACGCCGTAGCCTTCCTCGTAGCGGTCGGGGATGTAGAAATCAATGTTTGTAGTGAAACGCTGTAGGAAGCGGTAGACAAGGGCTACCGCAGTACAACCGTCCACGTCGTAGTCTCCGTACACAAGTATGCGTTCCTTGCGGCCTAAGGCGGCGTTCAGGCGGTCTACAGCCACGCGCATGTCCCTGAACAGGAAGGGGTCGAGCAATTCCGTAAGCTGCGGCCGGAAGAAACGGCGTGCCTCGTCGGCCGTCGCTATGCCGCGGTCGAGCAATAGCTTACCCAAGGCGGGGTGAATGCCCACCTCGGCAGCCAGCTCACGTGCCGCCGCCTGGCGCTCGGGTGTAGGAGGTTCGTAGTTCCATTTGTAGTTCATTTATATGTCGTTTTATCCTATTTCTTAGCTGGAATGCCTATAATAAGCGCCCAAAGGTAGCATTTTTTTTCGTGACCGAAGATAAAAGCTGTGTTAAAATCATATAAACACGCGCTTTTTTAATAGAGGATTAGCGGGCGCGAGAAAAAGGTGTGAAAATACCGCTGAGGCAGCCGCAATAAAAGCTTATGTCTTATGCCAATAGTAGAGCGGTGTTTATGGACAAAAATCTGAAACCTTTATTCGGCATTTCGCGGCATGTTTTTTCCCTGCGCACATTTCATCCGCGTGGAGATGCTGGCTGAGGATCGTGAATTTACGGTTAAAAATGATGCCCCGTGAGCTTTTTTCCACACCTTTATATCTTTGTAATTATTTTATCTTGCTGTAAGATAGTAATTTACCCCATTTGCTCTCTGCCGAATTTTTCCACACCTTTCTTTTGGCAAAACCGCCAAATGACCGTACCTTTGCAGCGCAAAGCCGTATTATTGTTTGCTCCGACTATGAATACGTCCTCATACATTCGCATTCTTTCCCAATTAACACTCCACTGCTGCAGGCTACCCTTGGTGATTGCCTTAGCTGTGTTGCTGTCTTGCGCCCAGAGTGTGAAACCTACCGCAGCAGACTATCTTGCCGAAGCAAAGAGCATCATCGCTGCGCACCCAGACAGCGTTCAGGCTTATGAGACGCTTTTGCGTAAGGCTCTCAGTCAGGCAGGGCTTGAAGCCGACTGGGCTGCCTTTTCAGAAGTCGCCCTGCTGCTCTCCTCACAGTTGCAGTGGACTAACGAGAAGGAAGCGCTATCCTTAGCTTTAAAAGCACGCGAGATGATCGGCCAGTGCGACTTATATTCTACGGCTCTTGTGCCACGCATAAACCTTACACTGGCAGGGTTGTATGAGCAGATGGGCGATTTCGCGCGCGCACGGTTATTATATAATCAGTGTCTGGAGGATTCCGTAAGCCAACAGACAGCGCTCGGTCATCTGGCAGATATGAGTCTTGCCGACGGCGACCCCACAGCAGCCCTCGCTTTAGCCTTGGAGATGCAGCAAAGCGGCAGCGTGGCTGATAATGTGGAAGCGCAGTTTATTCTGGCCAACTGCTATCTGCCAAACGATTCATTGCTGAAAGCAAGGGGGATATACGAACGGCTTTTAGCTTGTGTGGGCAGCAAGACTCGTTACGCTGCTCAACGACACCTTGCCGAGATAGCAATACAGGATAATCGCACATCGGATCTCCCTGCAATACTCGACTCGGCATTTGCCAGTGCCGAGGCAGTGGAGCACATGAGGCAACAGGAACAGAAGATAGAACTGCTGCAACGTTACATCCTCGAAAAAAGCGAGCTGCTCCAGCGCCTGCGCGCCGAAGGCGACCACAAACGGCTGCTATCGCTGAAGGACTGGACCGACATGGAGAAGTTGCTCGATAGCATAACCGACGGCTTCGTGGCCAAATTGCGTGCGCAGCATCCTGAGTTCCGTGAGGATGACATACAGCTGTGTATGCTCACGCGGATGAATCTTTCAAATCTGGTGATATCAGACATTTACCTCATCACGGTGTCGGCCGTGAAGCACCGCAAGCTTAAGTTGAAAAAGGAGGGCTTTGGTGTGAGCGACCCCGACCGCCCGCTCGGCGAGGTGCTGGCAAGGATATAGACGTATGAACCTGCTGGGAATCATATTTCTGCAAGTGGTGGCGATGTTGCGCCCCCAGGCCATTGCATCAACCGACAATGGCATAATCGCGGCTGTCGAGAGCGGGCCGTACGAGACCGTCGTGCTGCCTCGCAAGGTGCGTCCCCTCTCGCGCTTCGAGCAAAAGATGCTGCAGGAACTTAAACTGCAGAACAACTGATAGTCTAATCTAAAAAGGAACAATATGAACACTGAAGGCTTTTGGAAATGCTTGCTGTGTGGAATGTTTTGTCTCTTGGCAGGCGCCACGACAGTAGTAGGCCAGACAGCAGAGGCATTGCCTGCGCAACAAAGCATCACCGCCCGCGTCGTTGACGCAGAGACGGGTGAGCCGCTGCCGCTCGTAGGCGTATATATCGACGAGAACAATAATACGCTGTCAAACTTCGATGGCGAATTTCGCATCACGGCAAAGCCCGCCGATGTTATCCGCCTGACCTGCATTGGCCGTCAGACGCTTGTCCTGCAGGCCGGCAGCCTGCAGAAGGCTGGTGCCGCCGATGATGCCGCTGTGGTGAAGATGAAGATGCTCGATGCCACACTCTCCGAGGTGACTGTCACCGCCGTCGAGGGCATTTTGCTGCAGGTGGCCAGGCAGTTGGAGAAAGTCTACAAACGACGGGAGAAGAAAGAGGCTCAATATTTCTATCGCCAGACATCGGTGTTCGCGCAGAAGCAGGACATCGTCGAGGCCTTCGTGCGGGCACGCTCGGCTGTGAACCTCCGCAACCTGGAGTTTCTCACCGGTCGGCATGGCCGTCTCAGCGAGGCTGCATGGAACCGTTCGGAGATCAGCGACATGAACCTGCACCACCTGCTTGAGCTCGGCCCGATGACGAAGGATGCATCTTTCTGGCGCAAACTGATTTCCCCGCTTTGCCCAGAGGGCGTTGTCGCACCAGTGAAGACTATATCAAGCGAGGGCAAAGTGACGGCGAAAGCCACAGGTCTTGCCGACCTCCGCTACTCAGGTATTGATTATCTTCAGCATTTCTATGATATCACCATCGACGAGATGGATAGCGAAGATCAGCACATCTACCGCTTCAACCTTCGTCAGCGCGACGATGTGGAGGTCACGAATCCCATGATGACCGGCACGCTCTATGTAGACCGCGCCACGCTCAGCCCGTTGGCCTTCGATGGAAAGGTGGAAAACCTCAAGCTGAGCATAAAGCCGGGCGAGCTGCGCAGTGCTACCGTGCTGCCTGTGACCTTCGACTTCCACATGGACTACTGCTACGACCGCAAGTTTGCCGAGGTGGCAGATATGTCTGTCAAGGCCCAGTGGGGCAATTTCCAGACGCGCACATTATTGTTTAATGTAGAGGGACAACAGCGTCTCAACATTAAGAAAAAGACACGTAAGAGCCCTTCACGCTCAGATAATATGCTGGCCTCCATAGCCGAAGCAGGCTACGATAGCACCTACTGGGCTAACAACGAAGTAGTGAAACGTACGGCCGAGGAACAGGCTATAGCCCAGGGTGCCGTAGACCTGCTGAAGGCTCGCCTCGACAGTGTGGCCGCCTATCAGGCTTCGCTACCGCCACTGGCCCGCTTTGCCGATCGCTTGGAACGTTTCGGCAACGCCATACCGCAGGAGAAAGTCTACGTACACATGGACAATACCGGCTATTTCCTTGGCGACACCATCTGGTTCTCAGCCTACACACGCCGCACCAACGAGGACTTGCCGAGTCGCATCTCCCGCGTGCTCTATGCCGAACTGTGGAACCACGACGGCTTCCTCGTGGAGCGCAAGCTGGTGGAGATGCAGGACGGGCGCGGACATGGCTTCTTTGCCCTGCCCGACACGCTCTACTCCGGCTACTTCGAACTGCGTGCCTACACGCGTTGGCAGCTTAATTGGGGGCAGACAGAGCACTATCATGCTTGGTCTACCGAATATAGGTTTTACAACAAAGCCATGGCCAAGGATTTCTTCCGCGACTACGAAAAACTCTACTCGCGCGTCTTCCCAGTCTATGACAAGCCTAAAGAAGCTGGCGATTTCTACAAGGATATGACCTTCCGTCCGCTGCGGCGCTATTTCAAAAGCGAGCCCAAGGCACCCGAACTGCGCCTTTCTCTTTTCCCCGAAGGCGGCAACCTGGTTGCAGGCGTCCCCTGCCGTATAGCTTTTGAGGCGGCAACGAGCGAGGGGGAAGTTTGCGAAGGAAAGGTGCGTGTGAAGACGAAAAAGGGTAAGGCGAAGAATCAATACTTGAAGATCACGGACGACCATGGGCAAACGGTGGGCTTCGTGCTGACAGAGAACCGCGGCCGCGGCACGTTCACCTTCACGCCTGAGGAGGATATGGCTTACGAAGTGGAATTTACACCCAATGAACAGCCCAAGGACGCAAAGCGATTGATCAGCGTAAGCCAGGACATCAAAGACGTCAAAGCCGAAGGTGTCGCCCTGCGGGTCCTTCGTGACTCACTTGCTGGTCACTGGCTCTTCGACATTTACGCCGCAGGTCTTGCCGCGCAGCAGCCCCTGGGCATCACGGTGATGAAGGAAGGTAATTTGAAATTCTTTAAGGAACTTACACCTCTGCCGGCGACTCCAATCCGTATTTTCCCTACTCTCGATGGCGAAGGGATGGAAAGCTATGCTCCTGGCATATATCAAGTGACCGTTTTCGACTCCATAGGCCATATCTATGCCGACCGTCTCTTTTTCGTGACAAGCCCTGAACTGACGCAGCCGACGCTTCAGTTTACAGGCCAGAAGGAGCAGTATAAGCCATTCGAACGCATCGACTTCGACGTCACTTCGGCTCACTTGATGCCAGGCCAGACCGTCTCACTCACCGTTCGCGACGCCGTCCATGCTGACAACACCTTCGACAGCGGCAACATCATGACCGAGATGCTCTTAGCCTCCGAGCTCAAAGGCTTCGTTCCTCAGCCCGACTATTTCTTCGAGCGCGACGACGAGGAGCGCCGGCGGGCCCTTGACCTGCTGATGATGACGCAGGGCTGGCGACGCTTCAACTGGCAGGAGATGGCCGTCAAGGGGGCGTGGGACATTACGCAGCCGGCTGAGCACACGCAGATAGTCACCGGCAGCGTAAACCGCTACTGGGTCGACGATAATGTATATGACCAAGTGCAGGCTGACCACGAGCGCTTCATGACAGAGCGCACTCCATCGCTCACGCAACAGCAAAGCATGCCCCTTTTCGAGGCTGACGGTCGTCCGGAAGCATTTTCGAATGACTTCCGCTTTGGCTACGGGAAACAGAATATGGCTTGGAACCTCAAGCCAATCTATGAGCGCCGCAGCGACGTCGGAGCCATCAGCGATACCTGGCACGGCATCTTCTCGGATCAAGGCCACGGGTGGGACAACACTGATTACAATAAGCTTAGCTTCAAGACCACAAAGGGCTATCGCGACAACCTCAAGCGACAGCAACAGATGGCAGCACGCCACTATATCGAGACGGGCACCGTGAATAAGGAGGTGCGCGTGCATGCTGAGTTTGTCAACCTCTATAATCCGCGGGATGTGCTCGTCGGCGAGGCTGAGACTAAGAACGGCATGTTCCAGATTGACCTGCCGCGCTTCGAGGGGCAGTGTGTCTTCTTCCTCGGGGCTGCCGATACTACCAAGTGGAACAAAAAAAGGGAAGGCTTCCACCGCCGTAAGCCGCACACATGGATACAGATGGATACATACAATGAGTACGACGCAATGGCCGGACGCATACCCGACTATCCAGACTACTACGTGCGCCTCAACTTCCCTTATCCTCGATGGATAAAGCCCTACACCTACTATCAGGTGCACAATGCCCCGATGCGCGACACTACCTACCTGTCGCCCCGCCTGCTCACAGACGGCACACACCTGCTCGAACAGGTTACAGTGCGTGCCCGTCATGGAGGCCTTCGCCGCATTGATTTCTCGAAGCCGGCATACGTCATCGATGCCTACCAGGCGCTGAATATAGGAATGGATGCGGGTCTTGCCACTCCAAACTCCAACCCATATTGCGCTGCTTCTGCGCTTTCCCAAGCCCTCGTCTCAGATATGGCCATGGAACGCCATTGGGAGATAAAGTACTATCGGGACAGTTTTGGTGAGGGTTACTGGTGGCCTCCGTTGGAGGATCGACGGTTTGACTTGCTGACTAATATCGACAAGATATACATCTACACCGACTACTCGCCCCGTCGCGAGGGCGACGAGCGTTTCGATCAGTCCAACCAGCCCATGGTGGCTGTGGATATTCGCCGTTACCCCGACAAGAGCCAGCGCACCACCTACCGCGACCGCCGCTACATCCTCGACGGCTTCGCCTTTCAGGAGGATTTCTACCACCCCGACTACCAGCGCCATCCGCCCGCCGACGGGCAGAAGGACTACCGGAGGACTCTCTACTGGAACCCTGAGCTTAAGCTCGATGCCAGCGGCAGGGCACACGTAAGCCTCTACAACAACTCGCAGATGACGACGATAGCCGTCGATGCCCAGGGGCAGACGGCTACGGGAGGACTCTTATACGGTCGGTGATTTTAACCTTTACGGCCGGTCATATTCGCCTTAAATCAGGGGGATATGACCGGCCGTTTTTGTTATGCCTCATTTCAGCAGTTCTTCTATGCGCTGGCGGCACTGCTCCATCAGCCACTTGGGCGTTGATGTGGCTCCGCAGATGCCGATAGATCGTGGGGCTGCCACGTCGCTTAGTTGTGAGGCTGCTATATCGTCGGGCGAGTCGATCATGAACGAGTGCGGGTTTGCGCGCAGGCATTCGCTGAAGAGCACGCGGCCGTTGGAGCTTTTCTGGCCGCAGACGAAGAAGACGATGTCGTGGCGCGAAGCAAAATCCCGTATGTGTGGCAAGCGGTTGGCCACCTGCCTGCAGATGGTATCGTGAAAGGTAAAAGTGGCTGAGGGTGAGATGTGGTCTTTAATGTATTCCACAATATGGCGGAAGTCCTCTACGGATTTCGTCGTCTGGGAATAGAGGGCTATGTCGCGGCTGAAATCGAGATGGCGTGCCTCGTCTAAACTTTCGATTACGATGGCCGTGCCCTCAGTCTGCCCTACCAACCCGAGCACCTCGGCATGGCCTCGCTTGCCGAAGATGACAATCTGGCGCCCATGCCTGCCAGCCGCTTCGTATTCATGCCTGATGCGCTCCTGCAGGTGAAGCACTACGGGGCATGTGGCGTCGATGAGATGGATGTCGTTGGCTTCTGCCTGGTGGTATGTGGCAGGCGGCTCCCCGTGTGCACGCAGCAGCACATTGGTGCTTCGGAGGGCGTTGAACTGCTCGTGGTCAATCGTCGTAAGCCCCAAGGCTTGCAGACGTTCCACTTCCCGGCTGTTGTGTACGATGTCGCCGAGGCAGTAGAGCCTTCCTCCTGTCGCCAATTCCTCTTCAGCTTTCCCGATAGCCCGGGTCACTCCGAAGCAGAATCCTGAGCCGCTGTCGATTTCGATAGTCATTCTGTCTTCTTGTGGAACTGTTTCAGAAGCCACTGGTTCTGCTCGGGGATAGTCATGTGGCTGTTGTCCAGTACGATAGCGTCGTCGGCCTGGCGCAGAGGGGCTACTTCGCGGGTGGAGTCAATGCGGTCGCGCTCGCGCAGGTTTGACAGCACCTCGTCGAAGTCGGCCTGCTGTCCCTTGGCTACGAGCTCGTCGTAGCGGCGCTGGGCGCGGATCTCGTCGGAGGCTGTGACGAAGACTTTCATCTCTGCGTCGGGGAAGACGGCGGTGCCAATGTCGCGGCCGTCCATGACGATGCCGCCTTCGCGGCCCATAGCCTGCTGCTGGGCAGTCATGGCGGCCCGCACAAAAGGCAATGCAGCCACGGGGCTCACATGCGCCGAGACTTCCATTGTCCGGATATCCTTCTCAACGCAGACGCCGTTGAGGTAGGTGTCAGGCCGGCCTGTATCCTCGTTGAGTTTGAATGACACCTGTATTTCTGGCATACGACGCTTGAATTCTTCCTCGTTGATGCTCCCGTCGGCGGCAATGATGCCATTCTGCATGGCGAACAATGTGCAGCAGCGGTACATCGCGCCGCTGTCTACGTAGATATATCCTATTGCTCGTGCAAGGTCCTTGGCCATGGTGCTTTTTCCGCAGGAACTGTGGCCGTCGACGGCGATGGTGATTTTCTTTTTCATATTATCATGGGTTATAGTGTTATAACTGGCATTGCACGTTGGCCATTAACGCGGGCATTGATACGTGGAACTTGGCGTAGCTCACGCCGACCTTGAAGCGCTTCAGGTTGACACCTGCGCCGAAAGAGAGCCCGGCGGCGTGGCTGCTGCCGGCGGCTTTCAGCTCGCTTGCGCGTCGGAAGTTGAAGCCGGCGGCAACGTAGAGCTGCTCTGTCGGAAGTATGTCTACGCCGAGGACGAAGTGGTTCATGAGTATGCGCCCCGCTTTCTCCTTTTCGCGCGTGGGATTATAATAGTGTCGGCTGCTCCAGTGCGTGAGGTCGACCATCGATACTGAGAAGCGAATCGGCGCGTTGGCCAGCTGCTTGGTGATGCCGGTGCGGATGTCTAAAGGCAGGTGCTCGCGCTTGTCGCCGAACGGTTTCACCTGTCCGCCGAGATTGGCTGCTACGAGTGAGAACGAGAAGTCGCCCGCATCGTTGAGGTAGTTCAGCCCGAGGTCGACGGCGAGGGCTACGGACGTGAAGTGGCCGTACTTCGAATAAACAAACTTGCCCAGGGCTCCTCCGGCCCAGTGGTCGGTGAGCGTGTAGGAGTAGCCCCCGCTGAGGGCCATGTCGAGAGCTGCGTAGTCGCCCAGCTCTATGCCGTCAACATTCATCTCCTTCATAGAGCCGTAGCCGAGCAGCTGCGCGCCTACGCCCCATGTGCCGCGCTCGCCGGCAGCCATGGCATACGAGGCGTTGGCCGACTTGCAGCCCTGCATGTAGGACAGGAAGCCAAGGTTGATGCTGCGGTCCGTGATGTTGGCCATGAGGGCCGGGTTCTGCAGCAGCAGTGCTGCGTCGTCGTCGGGCGCCGCCACCTGTATTCCCCCGAGCGCCATGGAATGAGATGAGGCCGGGAGGCGAAGGAAATTGAAGATGGTGGTGCTCGCGTCCTGAGCCTGCGAACAGGCGGACCAGACTATGGCGAGAAGGGTGAATAGTGTGCGAGGCGACTTTGTCATCGTTCAGAATTTGCTACAAAGGTAAAGATTATTTCCTTATACAACGTAGAAAAAGGCTGTTTTAAGGTGTAAAAAGCGTTTTTTTAAGAAAAAAAAGCCTTTCAACGAAAAAAAATAGCTGAAAGAAATTCGCGTATCGAAAAAATGTGCTACTTTTGTGGCGTGAGTGTGCATGTGCCCGCTCCCCTGCGATTCCGAGAATATAATTAATCAAAATACAATCATGGCAGAAACAAAATCAATGACTGAAGAGTTGCGCAACCATCGCGGAACGAGCCTCCTGCTGGGCTACGTCCTTGTGCTTGCGCTTATGTTCGTGGCTTTTGAGTACACGACCCGCGACATCAAGTTTGACACTCTGGAGCCTATCTACGAGAGCAACTTTGAGGAGGACATGATTCCTATCACCACGCAGAAGGAACAGATGGCACCTCCCCCCGCCGCCGCTCCTAAGGTGGCTGAGATTCTGAACATCGTGGACGATGAGACAGAGCTGGCTGAGGAGGAAGTGCAGACTTCCGAGGAGGTCAATCAGGCAATCTCCACCGTGACAGGTGACGGCGCTCCCACGGCTGTCGTGGCTGCTCCCGTCGGTCCCGTGCGTGAGGAGTCTGACGACGACCGTATCTTTGAAGTCGTGGAAGAGAATGCACAGTTCCCCGGTGGCGACGAAGAGTGCTACCGTTGGCTCAACGACCATATCAAATATCCCGCTATCGCTCAGGAGCAGGGCATACAGGGTCGTGTGTTCGTGCAGTTCGTCGTCAACAAGGACGGCTCCATCGTCGACGTGAAAGTGCTCCGTTCGCCCGATCCCTCACTCTCGAGGGAAGCCGAGCGCGTCGTGAAGCTCATGCCGAAGTGGAAGCCCGCACGTCAGGGTAACAAGAACGTGCGTTCACGCTTCAACCTCCCAGTCATGTTCAAGCTGCAATAAGCTCATAGTTGCTTATACTTATAATAAATAATATATAAAGAGAGGCTGCGCCCGTCATAGCGCAGCCTTTTTTTGAAACTTTATACCAACGCCTACGTATGTGCCGCGGGGACCTTCGCACGAAACCCTTAAGCCTTTCGGTCAAAACCCTTAAGCCTTTCGGCCAAAACCCTTAAGGGTTCCGGCCATAACCCTTAAGGGTTTTTGAAGATAGGCTCCGCCGATGTCAGGTGCCTCCCTGTATGACACAGCCGTTTGGCTCCTCCTCTCACGCACTCATGGGGTAATCACACCTCCCCTAAAATAATCTCACCACATGAAAACCTACAACGAACTCCTCGCCCTCTTCAATAAGGCCCTCGCCTCCATGCCGCTCGACCGCCGTCCTGTGGGCCTCTACGAGCCGGTGCGCTACGAGCTCTCGCTGGGCGGTAAGCGCGTCCGCCCCGTGCTGATGCTGATGACCTACAATCTCTATCGCGACGACGTCGAGACGATCATGCCCGTTGCATTGGGCTTGGAGACCTACCACAACTATACACTTCTGCACGACGATGTGATGGACAATGCCGACATGCGCAGGGGTAAGCCTACGGTGCACAAGGTGTGGAACGAGAACGCAGCCATCCTCTCGGGCGACTCGATGCTCGTGCTGGCTTATAGGCTCGTCTGCCAGACCGACGACCGGCACCTGCGCCCCGTGCTCGACCTGTTCACCGAGACCGCTCTTGAGATAGGCGAGGGTCAGCAGTACGACCTCGAATTCGAGACCCGTAGCGACGTGGCCGAAGAAGAATACATCGAGATGATCCGTCTGAAGACGTCGGTCCTCCTGGCATGTGCGATGAAGCTTGGGGCCATCCTTGCCGACGCCCCCGGCGATGACGCCGGGCAACTCTATAAGTTTGGCGAAAACCTCGGCCTCGCCTTTCAGTTGCAAGACGATCTCCTCGACGTCTATGGCGACCCTCTGACCTTCGGTAAGAATATCGGCGGCGACATCCTTGAGGGCAAAAAGACATTTATGCTCATAAATGCCTTGCGCCAGGCTGATGAGCATCAACGCGCAGAACTGGAACGTTGGCTGGCAACGCCCGTCGATGCCGGCACAATAGGAGCCTCGGGCTGTGAGGGCCCCAGGCCTACTGCCGCCGAGAAGGTTGCGGCCGTAACGGCACTCTACGACCAGATCGGCGTCAGAGGACTGGCTGAAGCAAAAATTAGCGCCTACTTCGATGCTGCCTTCGCAAACCTCGATGCTGTAGGCCTACCCCCTGCGCGCAAACAAGCCCTCCGCGACTTTGCTTTGTCTTTGATAGGGCGCAAGAATTAAACCCTAATTCCTCATCTCTAATTCCCGAACCTTGATAATCGACACCCATAGCCACCTTTACGACGACGCCTTCGGCGACAATGTCGAGGACGTGCTCCAGCGAGCACGCGACGCCGGCGTAGGTAAGATATTCCTGCCCAATATCAATGGTCAGACCGTCGAGCCCATGCTCGCACTCGCCCGCCGTCATCGGGGCTTCCTATATCCTATGATCGGCCTCCACCCCGAAGATATCACCGACGACTGGCGCGACGTGCTGACGCGCATGGAGGCTCTCCTGCAGGCGCCAGCCCATCCCTTCATCGGCGTAGGCGAAGTGGGGCTCGACTACTACTGGGACCGCTCGCGCTACGCAGAGCAGCAGGAGGTGTTCGCCAATCAGGTGCAATGGGCTCTGCGCTACGGCCTGCCCCTGATGATACACACCCGCTCGGCCCATCGCGAGATGGTCGACGTGTTGAAGTGTCAGGTGGATAATTGGCTTTTGTCCAATCGTCAATCGTCCAATTGTAAACAGCCTAATTGTCCGGCTCATGGCGTTTTCCACTGTTTTGGCGGCACTGCTGCCGAAGCCGAGGAACTCCTCAGCTTCGACGGCTTCATGCTCGGCATAGGCGGCGTCTTGACCTTCAAGAAGAGCCCCCTGCCTGAAGTACTCCGCTCGGCAGTGCCGCTCAGCCGCATCGTCGTGGAGACCGACTCTCCATATCTGTCCCCGGTTCCCTACCGGGGGCGGCGCAACGAGTCGGCCTACGTCGTAGCCGTCGTCAGGCGCCTGGCCGAGGTGTACGGCGTCAGCGAGGCCGAAGTGAGCGAAATAACGAGCCGAAACGCCCTCCTTACCTTCCCAAAAGCCGTCTAACCCATACTTTCTGCCCCCAAAAACAAGAAAAAAGCACTCCGAAACAAAGTTTTTTTAAGAAAAAAGCGGAAGTAAACAAAAAAAAAGATATTTTTGTACCGAATTAGCATGTAAAGAATATCATAATAACAAATTCATTCATCATTAAACAAAACAAAACAAAA
>JAFUFW010000027.1 GCA_017469685.1 Bacteroidaceae bacterium
CACGACGTGTAAGCAGCAAGCAGCGCAAGTTGTCCCTTGACGAGTACCGGGCAACCTTCCTGCAGGTGCCGAAGGTTGTCAACCGCCGTCCCGTGTTCGTCAGTGAGGAAGTCCGCCAGAAACTTGACCTCATTGTCCTCCGTCTGTCAGACACACGCAGGATGAGTGTCACAGGACTGCTGGAGAATATCTGCCGACACCACATCGCCATGTACGAGGACGACATTAAGCAATGGCGTAAATTGTGAGCGATAAGACCGAACTGGAAAGCAAAGGGAATGGTTTTGACGCTGAAAGCGGCATTTGGTCGAGGAACAATGTTCCGAGAGCAAGCAAGGTTGTGTTTTCGTAACCCGAAAACTGCCTTGCTCCACACTCCGAAGGGTCGCGTGGAGGGGAAATTGCTCCCGATGGTCGTTGATATCAGAGTTCAGTTACTATAACGAGAATACGCAGATTATTATGAATAACTTTATTGCAATATTAAAAGGATGAGACCAAATTCAGGGTAAATTTCTCGTTCTTTTTATGTGTATTTACGTTGATTTATATGAAAACATTTGTTTTCTTGCATTATTTTTATTACATTTGCACACGAAACGCCTATAAATAATAGATTTCTACTAAATGAAAGAATATACGCATTACAATCGTATCAAGTCAGTCTTAGCGGAGAAGAACAAGACAGGAACATGGCTCTCAGAACAGATGGGCCGTAATCTTGGAACTGTTTCAAGATGGATGACCAATAAGGTTCAGCCATCGGTGGAACAATTATACGATATTGCTAGACATCTTGATGTGGACGTAAGGGAGTTGTTGGTGGCATCAAAAGCTAAAGAATAAAAAAGAGTGATATTATGGGCTGGAGATATAGAAAAAGAATAAAGATTCTTCCTGGTATTCATATAAATATCAGCAAGAGCGGTATCAGTACCAATGTAGGCGTAAAGGGAGCGAGTGTAACTTTTGGGCCTAAAGGAACCTATGTTAATACAGGGCTTCCTGGTACAGGATTATATCGAAGGGATAGACTTTCCGTAAGCGACAAAAAGCATGAATATAGTAATGGAACTGAATATGAAAGAGATGCATTCAGCAATAACAGCCTTAGCATAGAAGAATATAGCGAGGATACATCCTTTTTGTCATATAATCCATTACACTACATTTTCTATTTCTTTTCATTGCTATTCCCAATAGCAGCATTTGCATGGTATATTAACGGTTTAGATATGCTTTATAGCTGTCTTATCAATGCTGGTTTTCAGTTAATACTTTGCTTTGCCATCATTACCAACATGTCACTCAAAGAAGAACCTTCTGCGTATAGGATAAAGTTGATTGAAAAGGCATCTTTAAACAGCATTAAAGGAGAAATTGTAGGTCATGTAGTTAGATGTTCTCTTTATATCGTAATTATTGTCCTCAATTTGTTCCCTCTATTATCAATGAGTGGTTCTTTTGTAAGTATCTTCTGTGGATATGAAAAATCATGGGATGGAGGTATCCTTGTTGTCTTGATAACATTTTTAATTGTGATTTGCTGGATAAAAGCTTTCATCAAAGAGAAGAAATTCATATTATCATTGGATAATGCTGTTTTGTTGAAACAAGGAATAAATGAAGACAAGCAGGACAATAGTAGTCCAAATAATAATATTGAAAAACAAACTACAAAATCAGAATCAAATACCCTTAGTAATGACGGAAAATTATCTTCGTCAAATTTTGACCATCCTCTTACAAGAGATATTTTAGGAAATCTAATAAATAAAGAAAACGGAAAACCTTTATCTTCTCCTTCTTCACGAGAATTAGGAGTAATGATGGATAACCAGACGGAATCAAGTAATGAGTCATCATCTCCTATTGTTTCAAGACAAGAAGTAAGAGACATTCTGGGTGCTCTTGTCAACAATGATGATACCAGTGCATCTGCCACAGCTATAAAACAAGATGAAGGAAGTGTTTCACACCCCCGTGAAGAACTTATTGAGCCATATGACCCCAAATTAGACTTGGAGAGCTATCACTATCCAACACTTGAACTTCTTAAGAAATACGATGACAGAGGCAAACCATACATTGATATGGAGGAGCAACAAGCCAACAAAAATCGTATAGTAGATACTTTGCGTAGCTTCGGCATTGAGATTTCTTCAATCAAAGCCACTGTTGGCCCAAGAATTACACTCTATGAGATTACACTGGCTCCAGGTATAAACGCCTCCAAATTAAGAGGATTAGAAGATGATCTTGCTTTAGCGTTGTCTTCTCATAATGTTCAGTTTTTAATTCCCGTACCAGGTAAAGGGACTATTGGTATAGAGGTTCTCAATCCTCGCCCCTCTATTGTCTCTATGGAAAGTATTCTTTGCACAAAGGTTTTCCGGGAAACTACGATGGAATTACCTTGTGCTATTGGTAAGACTATTACTAATGAGACCTTTATGTTCGACTTGGCGAAAGCTCCACATATTCTTATAGCAGGCTCGACAGGTCAAGGGAAGTCGGTAACGCTAAATGCCCTTATTGCGTCCTTACTTTACAAGAAGCATCCGGCAGAAATGAAACTTGTACTCATGGATCCCTATGGTGTAGGGTTTGGGAGTTACTCAGAGATTGCTAATCATTTCTTAGCCGCTCTGCCAGACGAATCGGCTATCATTTCAAATAGTAGTAAAGCTGTTAGTACATTGAATGCTTTATGCAAGGAAATGGTAGTCCGTTACGACTTACTGAAAATGGCTTATGCACGGAATGTCAAGGACTATAACCATAAATTTATTGAGCGTCAGCTGAGTCCGGCTGTTGGTCATAAATTCATGCCCTACATAGTCGTCATAATTGATGAATATGGGGATTTTATCGAAGAGAGAGGACAGGAGTTCGAAACTCCAATTGTACAATTGGCGCAATATGCTCGTGCTGTTGGTATTCACCTAGTAATATCAACAAAACGTCCTACCAATGATGTTATTACAGGAGCTATCAAAGCAAACTTCCCAACACGTATCGCTTTTAGATTGCCTGAGCGCATTGACTCACAGGTTATTCTTGATTGTGATGGTGCAGAGGATTTGTTAGGAAATGGCGACATGTTGTATAGGGCTGGTAAAAGCATCGATTGCTTACGTATTCAAGGGGCTTTCGTGGATACACCTGAATTAGAGCGTATCATTGAGTTTATTTCCTGTCAGGATAGTTATTCAATTCCCTTTGAATTGCCTGATCCCTATTATGATGAAGATGATTATTATGTCCATGATGTTGATATGCAACATCTTGACCCACTATTTGAAGATGCTGCCCGTTTGATAGTCAGAGAACAAAGTGGTTCATCAAGCTTAATCCAACGTAAGTTTGCTATTGGCTACAATCGTGCAGGCAGGTTGATGGACCAATTAGAGAAAGCAGGCTTTGTTGGTGCTGCCCATGGGAGCAAACCACGTGAAGTTCTCATTATGGACGAAACGAGTCTTGAAAATCTTCTGTCACAATGGAGAGATTAATTATAATGACCATCTTATAATTATAACGAGGTCCTCTTTGTAGCCCCCGAAACACTATCACACTAGAAGAGTACGAAAAACTAGCAAAATTATGACACATAGGAAAGGAACATATATAGCTTTAATTGATTATGATTCTTGGGGAGATCGAATTACAATAGGTTTTCCTATGCATTTTGAGAACGAGGAAGCTTATGTTTTAGAAACGGACGAAAATGGCTGTTGGACAACATTTGGGGCTCCGATCAATAATTTATGCACATTAGACGATGAGAACGTCTTCGAATGCTTGAAACAGAGCACTCCGTTTCTTTCTCAAAACAATACAGGGAATAATTTTAGACTTATTCCATTAAACTTGAATTATGGTCAATCATTCTGTTCTATTTATAGGCCGTCATTTACGGATAAATATTTAAAATACTTTTCCATACCATTTCAAGAAGGAAGGCCTGCAAGAGATTTTTATGAGGACTTGCCAATTTCTGTCCTCAATGAGTATTCTAATTTGTTGAAGCAAATAGAGATTATATTTGATGATTTGGATACCATCTTTAAAGTTGTCTCGCCTCATAAAAACCAATATAGTGTTTATGGGCATGCTATAAGGAATGTTATTATGTTGGCATGTACAGAGTTGGATTCAAGGATGCAACATATTTTGATCAATAATGCAGTAAAGCCAAATGGTAAATATTTCCAGATGACGGATTATTACAAACTTAAGGAAGTCTTAAGACTGGACGAATACAGTTTGTCATTTTATAGATATGGCGATTTGGAAGTTTACTCTCCATTTAATGAATGGGAGCAAAACAATGAACTTATCTGGTATAAAGCATACAACAAAGTTAAGCATAACCGCGAAGATAAATTCACGGATGCAAACCTATACAATGCTATAAATGGCGTAATTGCTTTATGTATCATAGCGATAGCTCAATATGGATATCGGAATGATTTGTGGAATGAGAGAATAGGAAAGGTCATAAGAGTAGAAAAGGAACCCTTATGGGATTTGGAGGATTTTTATTTGGCGCGCCCCGATAAACGGGAGTATATTCATTACTCTTTCCCAAATTATACGAGACATACAAGTAAAAGGGGCATTTTAGCTAAAGAAGTTTTAACTTTGGTAAATAGGCCTAATAGCAAGAAAGAGGATATTATAAGTAAACTTGATGAACTCAAAGAAATGATTGAGAATGATAGTCCTAACAAGATAGGCGAATAAATTGGAACTATAAATGACGAAGTAATGAAAGATCATAGAATAGAGCAATGTCTAGGTGACATTCAGAAATACGAAAAGTGGGGAAACCTGCTTGCGGGGCAGAGTTGGATTCATTTATTCAATTCTAATGCTCCTGTGAGTGCATTAGCAATTCACAACGGATTGGAATGTATTAAGGCAAAAATGAAACTGAGTGTACTTCAAGACAATCAGCATACTGATAAAGAAAAAGAAAAGCGACTAAAGCAAATAGACCTTGAAACGCATCAAATGGAAGAAATGATGAAGCATGACCTTGAATATAGAGGTCTGCTGATGCCGTAATCAAAATGTATGAAATATGGATAGAAAGATAAAGATAATGGTTGGCTCAACTGTATATGGTTTTGAGAACGAACTGTATCAGATTGTAGCATTGCTACAGACTCTTGGATATGAGGTTCTGAATTCGCATGTCGGGACAATTAAGGTGAATCCCAAACTGTCGAATTTGGAGAACTGTCTGAATGCTGTAGATGAGTGTGACTTGTTCCTTGGTATTATCAGACCTTATTACGGGACTGGGAATATCGGTGAGAAGAATATTACGTTTGAAGAAATCAAAAGGGCTATAGAACTGAAAAAGCCGTATTGGTTCTTGGTGCACAGGGATGTGGTGTTTGCAAGAAAGTTGTTCACGAAGATAAAGGATACAGAAAAGATAGAAGTGAGAAAGAACAACTTTTTTGACCCTCGCTGTATAGACGTGTATAACTACGTAATAAAGAATCACATTCCCATTACGCTAAGAAATGGAAATTGGGCGCAGGAGTTTTATCGTCTTGATGAGATGAGCATCTACATTAAGACTCAGTTTGAGGATAGAACATTCATAGAAAACATATTGGCACAGGAGGATTAAGTTATGGATGGAAGATTTATAATAGACAACTTGCTGAGACAAGAAAAGAATGAGCGTTTGGATTTCTTGCCTAAAGCAACGGAAGAGATGCTTGCCAAGATGATTACGGCAATGCTTAATAATCGTGGTGGCGATATAGTTATCGGAGTAGATGATAACAAACGCGTTATAGGGGTTTCTGAGGGGGATATAAGTGGATTGTCTAAGGCTCTGGCTAACAGGATACGCCCATCGGCTCCTATTGATATTCATTCTATTGATTATAATGGAGCAAATATAATGCTTATAAGCGTTTGGGAAGGTGCGCAGAAGCCATATCATTGCGATGGAAAGATATATCAGAAGTTAGGGGATGAAATCGTCGTGGCCAGTCCTGAGAGCATTGGCAACATGCTGCTAGAGCGTAAAAAGTCTGATTTCAACTGGGAACGGATGCCTGTCCTTGGTGCGGAGATGGACGATTTGGATATGGATGAGGTCAGAAATACGATGAAGGAGTATATTCGCATGAACGGCAGCATCATACATGACGAGGAGTTATTCCTAATCAAGAATGGACTTTTAAAGGATGGTAATTTGACTAATGCCTGTATAGCTCTATATGCTAAAAACCCAGCACAATTCGTTGCCCAGACTAGAATCAAGTTGTCGGTATTCTCTTCGGACTCTAATGCTGATTTAGTGGAGGCACGACTATTTGAAGGTAATATCTTTAAGAATATCAGTGCCATATTCCAGTTTATAGATATGACATATTCTAAAAGTGTCAAGATTGACGGTCTGTATAGAGAGGAAAGATGGAATTACCCACAAGTAGCAGTAAGAGAGGGTGTTATGAACGCTATCGTACACAGAGATTACAACTCTGTTAATGGCTTTATGCATATTCTCCTATATCCTAATCGCTTAGAAATAGCCAACTATGGAATAATACCTTCAATGGAATCTGTTATCGTAAAAGGAGGTGAAGGTGTGTCAATGCTTCGTAATCCAGATATTGCTCATCAGTGCTATTATAGAAAACTTATAGAGATGATGGGGACAGGCATACCTCGAATGATACAAGACAGCAAGGAACACGGCTTTGACATTCCAATATTTGAGATTAAAGACCAAATTGTTAAGGTGTCTTTCCCCAATATCCATTACCTGCGTACGGAAAAAACACTTCAAGGTGGCACTAACTTGAAGTCCCATTTTGAGGGAGTAATTGAGGGAGTAATTGAGGGAGTTAGTAAAGACATTAAAAAGAAACTGGCATCTATTCTTTGTGTTCTGAACAATCAGCCAGGGCTTAGGACGACAATGCTCAGTAGTAAGACGGATATTCCCGTGAAAAGCGTTGAGCGATATGTAAAGCGTTTGAAGGATGCGGGACTTATCAAGTATTTAGGTTCAAGTAAATCTGGTGGTTACTTTCTGTCCGGCTCTGCAGTGAGGGAGTAATGAGGGAGTAAATTAATCCGCTGAACATTTGGTTATTTGAACTATATTGCCTACCTTTGCACCCGATGATGGACCACGAAACAGGCGGTGGCTCTGAGTCGGGTGCTCTTTTAGGCAATTTATAGCAGAACATTGAGTCCAGAACGGTCTCCAAATCGTAACCCAAATTTCTCTCAATCCTCGGAACTGCCTTTATATAAAGAAATCCTGCAAATTCTTCCAAAGTTAAGATAATTCTTTAATTTACAATAAAAGTGCATGTGATTCTAAGATTTCACATGCACTTTCATTAATTCGTCAGTTGTTAATCTGTCAACCCTTTTATTTCTGCCGGATGAAGATGTTGATGGGTGTGCCGGAAAAGTTCCAGCGCTCGCGTATTTTGTTCTCGAGGAAGCGGCGGTAGGGCTCCTTGATGTACTGAGGCAGGTTGGCATAGAAGACAAAGGAGGGGATGCGGGTGTCGGGGAGCTGCGAGCAGTACTTGATCTTGATGTACTTGCCTTTCATCGAAGGTGGCGGATAGGCCTCGATGAGGGGCAGCATCTCGGCGTTGAGGCGTGTAGTGCCGACGCGTGCACGGCGGTGTTTGTCTACCTCAGCAGCTGTCTCTAAGACCTTGAAGATGCGCTGCTTGGTGAGGGCAGAGGCGAAGATAATCTCGAAATCGGTGAACGGTGCCATGCGCTCGCGAATCGTGTCCTCAAAGTATTTGATGGCGGTGTTGCTCTTGTCCTCTACAAGGTCCCATTTGTTGACTACAACGACCAGACCTTTCTGGTTGCGCTGGATGAGCGAGAAGATATTAAGGTCCTGTGCCTCGATGCCGCGAGTGGCATCGAGCATGAGTATGCAGACGTCGGAATTCTCGATGGCGCGTATGCTGCGCATGACGCTGTAGAATTCGAGGTCTTCGTTGACCTTCGACTTGCGACGTATGCCGGCGGTGTCTACGAGCAGGAAGTCGAAGCCGAACTTCTGGTAGTGGGTGTAGATGCTGTCGCGTGTGGTGCCGGCGATGTCCGTTACGATGTGGCGTTCCTCGCCTATGAAGGCGTTGGTGAGGCTGCTCTTGCCTACGTTTGGGCGCCCTACGACGGCTATGCGTGGAAGGTCGAGGTTGTCCTGCAGCTCGTCGGTCTTAGGCAACTTCTCCAGCACGAGGTCGAGGAGGTCGCCTGTGCCGCTGCCCGTGGCGGCTGAGATGCAGAACGGGTCGCCAAGACCGAGGCTGTAGAAGTCGGCGGCAAGCCACTGCTGGTCGCCATTGTCGGTCTTGTTGGCTACGAGGATTACAGGCTTGTCTGAACGGCGGAGTATGGATGCCACGGCTTCGTCGAGGTCAGTGACGCCCGTATTGATGTCGACAAGGAAGAGGATGACATCGGCTTCTTCTGTGGCCAGCGTCACCTGCTTGCGGATTTCCTCCTCGAAGATATCGTCGCTGTTGACAACCCAGCCGCCGGTGTCGACGACGGAGAACTCACGCCCCACCCACTCGCACTTGCCATACTGGCGGTCGCGAGTCGTGCCAGCCTCCTCAGAGACGATGGCATGGCGGGTCTTAGTCAGACGGTTAAAGAGAGTGGACTTGCCCA
The DNA here is from genome assembly GCA_017469685.1 of Bacteroidaceae bacterium. GTDB lineage: Bacteria > Bacteroidota > Bacteroidia > Bacteroidales > Bacteroidaceae > Physcousia. The sequence goes on from JAFUFW010000027.1 coordinate 8,695, forward strand.
CATTGGGGCGCCCGACAATGGCTACTAACATATTAATTCAATTCAAATCATATCCATACTGCTTCATAGCGCGCTCACTGCTGCGCCAGTCTTTGTCGACCTTTACGAAGCATTGAAGGTATATCTGCTTGCCGAAGAAGCGTTCGAGGTCCTTGCGGGCCTCGGAGCTGACACGCTTAAGGGCTACGCCCTGATGCCCGATGATGATGCCTTTCTGGCTCTCGCGCTCGACGTAAATGACGGCGCTGATGCGTATGAGTTTCTCATCTTCCTTGAAACTCTCCACGACGACTTCTACCGAGTAAGGTATCTCCTTGCTGTAATAGAGCAGAATCTTCTCGCGGATAATCTCGTTGACGAAGAAGCGGGCTGGCTTGTCGGTCAGAGCATCGTTCTCGAAATAGGCAGGCGACTCGGGCAGGAGCTCCTTGATGCGGCTGAGCACTTGATCCACGCCGAAGCTGTGGAGAGCCGAGATAGGAAAAATCTCTGCCTTGGGAAGCACAGCGTGCCATTCGTCGACCTTCTGCGCCAGCGCCTCTTGGTTGCTGAGGTCTATCTTATTGACAAGAACGAGCACAGGCACACTCATGCGCGAAACTTTCTCGAGGAAGTCGGCATTCTTGTCGGGCGTCTCCACCATATCGGTGACGTAGAGCAGCACGTCGGCATCCTCGAGAGCGCTCTCTGAGAAGTGGAGCATCTGCTCCTGAAGCTTGTAGTTGGGCTTCAGCACGCCGGGCGTGTCGGAGAAGCATATCTGCATCTCGGGCGTATTGACGATGCCCATGATGCGGTGGCGCGTGGTCTGTGCCTTGAAGGTGGCAATGGAAATGCGCTCGCCCACGAGCAGGTTCATGAGAGTCGACTTACCGACATTGGGGTTGCCGACGATATTTACGAAGCCTGACTTGAACTTACTTCCCATCGTAGCCCCATTTCATATAGGCTGCGCCCCATGTGAAGCCGGCGCCGAAAGCTGTGAAGATGAGGTTGTCGCCTCGGCGGAGCTGGCTCTCATAGTCCCAAAGAGCGAGAGGCAGGGTGGCGCTCGACGTATTGCCGTAGCGCTGAATGTTGAGCATCACCTTCTCCATAGGCAGTTCCAGACGCTTAGCCACAGCCTCGATGATACGGACGTTGGCCTGGTGAGGAATTACCCATGCGATGTTGTCCTTGTTCAATCCGTTGCGCTCAGCTATAAGGGCTGTTGCATCAGACATATTCGTCACGGCGAATTTGAACACAGTGCGGCCTTCCTGATGCAGGTAGTGCATCTTGTGCTCGATGGTGAAATATGAGGGAGGAGTTGCGGAGCCGCCGGCTGTAAGGTTGAGGTAGGGCAAGCCCTGCCCGTCAGTGCGGAGGTAGCTGTCCTGCCATCCGAGATCCTCGGCAGTGGGCTCTACGAGCACTGCAGCAGCGCCGTCGCCGAAGATGGGGCAGGTCTGGCGGTCAGTGTAGTCGATGATGGACGACATCTTGTCTGCCCCAATGACTACGATTTTCTTGTAGCGTCCGCTCTCAATCATGCAGGCGGCTTGGTCCATGGCGAAGAGGAAGCCGGAGCAGGCTGCCGACAAGTCGAAGGCGTGAGCGTTAGTCATGCCGCACTTGCCAAGGACGATGCTTGCTGTGGAGGGGAAATGATAGTCGCCCGTAGAGGTGGAGCAGATTACGGCGTCGACCGTTAGCGGGTCGGTGCCCGTGCGCTCCAGCAGCTGCTTTACGGCTTTGCGGGCCATATAGCTGGGGCCGAGGCCCTCCTCGTTGAGGATGCGGCGCTCCTTGACGCCTATGCGCGTCATTATCCACTCGTCAGATGTGTCGACCATCCGGCTCAGTTCCTCATTGTTCAAGATATAGTCAGGCACGTAGCCTCCTATGCCTGTGATAACAGCATGTAGCTTTTCCATAACAGAAAAAATTAAAGCCCCACCCCGACGGGGTGGGGCTTTGGTTTAGACTTACGCTTCTTCCTTCTCGATAGCGACCTTGCCACGATAGTAACCGCAGGCGGGGCATACGGTGTGGTAGATGTGGAACTCGCCGCAGTTGGGGCATACTGCCAATGCAGGTGCTACGGCCTTGTCATGCGTACGACGCTTGAGGGTGCGTGTCTTTGATTGTCTTCTTTTAGGATGTGCCATTGTTATTTACTATTTTTTGTGATTTACGATTTCTCTTTGTCGCCACGCCCCTGTCCCATCAGCTCTTTAAGCTTTGCAAAGGGGCTTCCCGTTTCTGTGTCTGATTCCTCGTCGCCGAGGTCGTCGACCAAGAAAGGAACGTCAACAGGGCATTGCCCGTCGGCGTGGGCGTGCTGTATGGGAATCCCGAGCACTATCACCTCGTAGAGGTTCCAAGCTATGTCAAGCTCCAGAGTGTCGGCAGGCACCATGATGACGTCGCCGTCATCTTCGAAACAGCTGCCAGGCTTCACGTTTAGTGTAGTCTCAGCATCTATCCCCTGTTCCATAGGCTCCAAACACCTGTTGCAGGGAATATCCACCGATCCGGTCATAGTTATATAGAGCTCGTAGGCGTCGGCTTTATGTCTCACCCGAAGCGTGCAGTCGAGGTTTCCGTGCTCTATCTCAGTTTGGTCGAGGTCCTTAAAGAAGTCATCGCCGAGATGCCAAGCGAAGGTTGCTCCGTCAGCAGGCACGTCGCGCAAGGCTATCGTATAGGGTCTCGAACATTCCATACGGGCGGCAAAGGTAGTGCTTTTTTCTTTTGCGACAAAGGATTAGGCTAAAAAACTTAATTTTTAGGCTCCAATCTTTCATCTTTTTTGCATTTTCAAGTCAATTTTGAACTTATTATTTGTTTAGTTCGATACGGAAAGTTGTTCCTTTATTGATTTCAGACGTCTTGACAAAGATGCGGCCGTTGTGGTATTCCTCAATGATACGCTTCGCAAGCGAGAGGCCAAGCCCCCAGCCACGGGCCTTGGTGGTGAAGCCTGGCTGGAACACTGTTGAGAATCGGTTCTTGGGGATGCCCTTGCCCGTGTCAGCCACTTCAACCACGAATCGCACCGGCTCCTCATGAGCGGAGATGGTTATGCTACCGGCTCCGTCCATGGCGTCGACGGCATTCTTGCAGAGGTTTTCCACCACCCACTCGAAGAGTGGTGCAGAGATGTTTGCGTAGAATGGCTGTGCCGGCAGTTGAGTAGATATGACGACGTGGTTGCTGGTGCGTGGGCCAATGTAGTCGACGACGTGAGAAATCACCTCGCTGATGTTTTCGGGATTCGTCTCTGGGTGAGAGCCTATCTTTGAGAAGCGCTCTGCGATGACCTGCAGGCGCTGAACGTCCTTGTCCATCTCCGGTAGCAGTTTGTCGTCGGGATAGGTATCCTTGAGCACTTGGGCCCATGCCATGAGTGATGAGATGGGCGTGCCCAACTGGTGAGCCGTCTCCTTCGAGAGGCCAACCCACACCTTGTTTTGCTCGGCACGTTTGCTGCTCAGGAGGGCGAAGATGGCGACCACGACGAAGATGAAGACGATGCCGAGCTGTATGTAAGGATAGCTCGCCAGGCGTTTGAGCATGACGCTCTCGTCGTAGCAGATCTGCATCACTTCGTCATCGTCAAGATGTATGTTGATGACGCTGCCGGCATCACGGCGCGCCAAAGCCCACGAGGTTATTTTCTTTTCAAGGGTGGCTTCGTCGGGGGCCTTGAGATCGAGGTTGCGATGAGCCTGTATGGCGCCGTCGGGCGAAAGCACAACAACTGGTATGGTGTTGTTTCCATTAATCACTTTGAGCACGAGAGCCAGGTCGGTCTGCTCGTCGGCCTGCTCGAAAGAGCGCATCGCTTCGGCCCACACCTCCATGCGGCTGCGCTCTTCGCGAGCGAGGTCGCTGGCCAGAATATGCGACCATACAAGCGATGCCGCGCTGATAGCCACAGCGCTGCACACGAGCACGACTTTAACTAAACGCATGCGGTCAGTCCAATGCATATTTCACTTTTTTTATTAAAAGAACGAAAATGATGGCCATTTTAGTATGCAGTATGGCCAAAAAAAGGTAACTTTGCCGCCATGAAACGCATGAATATGTCATTTTCGTGGCTGTTGGCTGCTTTTTTGAGCCTCTCCACGCTCGCCTCATCTTGCCGCCACGACGCCCCTGAGCCGCACGTGCGCCACAACCGACATACGATCCTCCTCTACATCGCCGCCGAGAACACACTGGGCAGCTACTTCCGCTCGGACTCCTTAGAGATAGCCGAAGGACTGAAGCTGCTGCCCGACACTGTCCAAGTGGCTCTTTTTTTTGACAACACCAAGAGCAGCAAGCTCTACTTTGGTTCATCGAAGCACCAGCTGATGCCCGTCAAGACCTACGATCACAACGTGTGCTCCACCGACAGCGCCGAGATGGAAATGGTGCTCGACGACGTGTTCCGCTTCTTTCCAGCCCAGCACTACGGCATCATCTTCTGGAGCCATGCCTCTGGCTGGGTGCCCTCCAGCGAGAAGAAGGTACGCCGCCGCACCTTCGGCATCGACAACGGCCAGCGCTCGTCGCGAAGCGATGAAGGGCCACAGATGGAGATTACCACCTTGGCTAACGTGCTCGCCCACCACCCGCACACCGACTACCTCTTTTTCGACGCCTGCTTCATGCAGTGCATAGAAGTGGCCTATCAGCTGCGCCACGTGACAGACTGCGTCATAGGCTCTCCGGCCGAGATACCGGCCGACGGGGCGCCCTATGCCGAGCTGTTGCCCATCCTTGCTGCCGGAGATATCGACGGAGCCTTGCGCTGCTACTATGATTACTACGTCAGCGGGGCTGGCAGCGACGAGTACGGCGGGGCCATCATATCCGCCCTGCGCACCGACCGTCTCGAAGCCTTGGCAGCAGCCACACGACCGCTGGTTGAAAGCCTCTTCAAGGACAGCACCGAGGTGAATACGTCCGACGTCCAGTACTACTACCCCCTCATCGGCAGCAAAGTGTTCACCCAGTATTTCGACATCGTGAACTTTTTCTACCAACGCTGCCCCGAAGAGACCTTTGAGGTCTGGCGACAGGCATTTGACCGTGCCGTGACGGCCCAATACATCTCACGCCGGTGGGCTTCGGCTGCACGGTCGTGGCTTCAGGAGGTGCGCGATCCGGCCCACTGCGGCGCCGTCTCCATCTTCGTGCCTTCAGAGTACTACGGGGTCTTAGGATGGAACAAGGCCTTCCACGCCTTCGACTGGTACCGCGACGCGGGGTTTGACAAGACAATCTGGTAATCACAATGGCAGAGAACAAGCACTACAAGCCCACATACACTCCAGAAGAAGCGGAAGAATGCTTCAGCTGGCTGGAGCAGCACATCGATGAGCTTCCCTCGGCACTGCGCCTGAGCCCGTCAATCAACATCCCTGACGTGCGCTCCACGGTGACTACCTTCATCCGCAAGATGCGCTTGCAGATGGGTAAAAAGCCTATATTTGCCGGGCAGTTTGCCGTACTGCTGATGATACGAGAGCACGCACAGGGGCTTCTAAAGCCCAAGGAATAGACTCAACGCCCATCGCGCGCGAAAATATTTTCTATAACTAATTACTACGACATACTACTATGCTTTTTCCAAAACAAACTTACATTGAGCGCCGTGCCGTCCTGCGCCAGCGCATAGGCCGCGGGCTCATACTTCTCTTTGGCAACAACGACTCGCCTGTCAACTACCCCTCAAACGGCTATAAGTTCCGTCAGGACAGTTCATTCCTCTACTATTTTGGGCTTCAGCGCGACGGCCTTGTGGGCGTTATCGACGCCGACACTGGCGATGAGTGGCTCATTGGCAACGACATCGACATAGAGGACATCGTGTGGTTCGGCTCCGTTGACAGCGTTGCCGACATGGCCGAGCAGGCCGGAGTGGGCAAGAGTGCACCTATGAGCAGGCTCGAGAGTCTTGTCATCGACGCACGCGACCGCGGCCGCGAGCTGCATTTCCTGCCGCCCTACCGCCACGACATTATGATTCAGCTCATGGATCTCACCGGTATTCACCCCCGTGACCAACGCGCCCGTGCCAGCCTGAAGCTCATCGAAGCAGTAGTGGCGCAGCGCATTGTGAAGACACCTGAAGAGGTTGCCGAAATAGAGCGTGCCTGCGCCATAGGCTACGAGATGCACACTACGGCCATGCGCCTCTGCCGCCCCGGCGTCACCGAGCAGGAGATAGCAGGCCGCATCAGCGGCATAGCATCCTCGCGCGGCTGCATCGTCAGTTTCCCCAGCATACTCTCCATGCACGGCGAAATCATGCACGGCTACCCCTCGCCCCGTCCGCTTGAAGCCGGACGCCTGATGCTCTGCGACTGCGGCGCCGAGACCAACGAGAATTATTGCTCAGACAACACCCGCACTACGCCCATCAGCGGGCGCTTCGACGCCCGCCAGCGCGACATCTACCAGATCGTTGTCGATGCCCACGACCGCGCTTTCGAGGTGGCACGCCCGGAGGTGAAGTGGTGGGACGTCCACTTCGAGGCAGCCCGTGTCATCACCGAAGGGTTGAAAGCCTTAGGACTGATGAAGGGCAACACCGACGATGCTCTCGCAGCAGGCGCACATGCCATGTTCTTCCCCCACGGCCTCGGCCATGCTATGGGTATGGACGTCCACGACATGGAAGGCCTCGGGCAGACCTACGTAGGCTTCGACGATGAGGTACAACCGCGCCTTGACCAGTTCGGCACCAACGCCTTGCGCTTCGGCCGCCGCCTGAAAGAAGGTTACGTCATGACCGACGAGCCTGGCATCTACTTCATTCCCGCGCTCATCGACGAGTGGCGAGCCACCGGCCACTGCAAGGATTTCCTCAACTTCGATGCCATTGAAGCCTACAAAGACTTTGGCGGCATACGCCTTGAGGACGACTTGCTCATCACAGCCACCGGCGCCCGATACCTCGGCGAGAAGATGATTCCTTATCACATCGACGAGCTGGAAGAATTCCTGGCCTCAAGATAAGACAAAACGACCCATTAATAACTCAAGACAACTGCAATGAAAAAAGCACTTATCATCGCACTGGCAGCCATCATGGCCATGCCCTCGTTCGCTGCCAAGAAGAAAGAAAAGGAGACGAAAAGCAACAAACCCGTCTTCACAATCGTAAAACAGCTGCCCATTACCAGCATCAAGAACCAGAACCGCTCAGGCACATGCTGGGCCTACTCCACCCTCAGCTTCTTCGAAAGCGAGATACTGAAGAAGAGCGGCAAGACCTACGATCTGGCCGAGATGTACATCTGCAATATCGACTACATGGAACGCGCCGAGGTCACCGTGCGCATGCATGGCGACTGCGACTTCTCTCAGGGCGGTTCGGCCGGCGACGTACTGCTGACGCTCAAGAACCACGGTATAGTTCCCGAGGAAGCCATGGCAAAGCCTGGAACCATGATTGGTGACACGCTCGCAAATTTCAATGAATTCTTCGCCGTCATGACGCCCTACGTCAAAGCCATTGCCGAGAGCAAGAGCAAGACCATCACCTCACAGTGGAAAGCTGGTCTGCAAGGCATCCTCGACTCGTATCTCGGCAAGGTGCCCGAGACATTCACCTACGAAGGCAAGGAGTACACCCCGAAGACCTTCGCAGCAAGCCTCGGCCTCGACTGGGACGACTACGTAAGCATCACATCCTACACGCACCACCCCTTCTACACAAGCTTTGCCGTCGAGGTTCAGGACAACTGGCGCTGGGACCACAGCTACAACGTGCCTATGGATGAGATGATGCGCATCATCGACAACGCCATCGACAATGGCTACACAATCGCATGGGGCGGCGACGTCAGCGACGACGGCTTCACCCGGCAGGGACTTGGCATCCTCTACGACCTCAAGGCCGGCGGCGAGAGCCTCAGCGGCAGCGACCAGGCTAAGTGGCTCAAGCTGAAGCCAACAGAGCGCAAGAGCCTGGCTGAGGAGCTCGGAGTAAATGCTCCCGAGGCAACACCCTCACAGGAGCAGCGCCAGAAGGACTTCGACAACTGGGAACTCACCGACGACCACGGCATGCACATCTATGGCCTGGCAAAGGACCAGAATGGCCGAGAATACTATCTTGTGAAAAACTCTTGGGGCGAGACAGGCGAGTACAAGGGCACTTGGTACATGACAAAGAACTTCATTGCCGCACGCACCATGGACTTCCTCGTCAACAAGAACGCCATCCCCGCCGACATCCGCAAGAAGCTCGGCATCTGACGGCTACAAGACTGGTGGCCGCGAAATACTCAACGACCGCCCACGGATAAAAAAAACGTCCGGACACACAATGAAGTGCGCCCGGACGTTTTATTTACCCCACAGGCCACAGCAAGAGACATGCCCAAGGGTATTGCAAAAAAGGCCCAAGGGTTTTGCCAAAAAGGCTTAAGGGTTTTGCCAAAAAGGCTTAAGGGTTCTGAAGAAAGGCCTTAAGGGTCCTTCACAATAGTCTCTGGGTTCAGTCGGCTGTTCTACGCCTATTTCTCACGCGCGCGCAAAATAATTATATGTAATATGCGCGCGTGTGAGAAAAAAAACCTATCTTTGTGCCGGAAAAGACTTATCAACCCACACTAACCATCAAAGTCATGAAAAAAATCATCGCTGCTATCGCTTTCCTGCTCGCAGGCGCATCGGCCTTCGCTGAGCAAGCTGACTACAACATCATCCCGTTGCCGAAGAGCGTCGACGTTGACGCCTCGCAGACAATGACCTTACGCTCTGGCATGGGCATAGCCTACGATGCAGGCAACCCTGACGCTGCACGTAATGCCCAGTTCCTGCGCACATGGGTCGAAGAAGCCACCGGCATTCACCTCGAGCTGACGCCTACCGACAAGAAGGCCGCCGTACGCATGACCATCGCGGCGCAGAAGAAGCTCAAGAAAGGCCAGAAACTCACGCCACAGGAGGAAGAAGCCTACACCATCGTCGTTGACAAGAAAGGCATCAGCATCAGCGCTGCCTCGCAGACAGGACTCTTCCGCGCCGCACAGACGCTGCGCAAGGCGCTGCCCATGGGTGAAGGAATGACAGAGGTTGAGCTGCCCTTCGCCAAAATCACCGACCAGCCCCGCTTCGAATACCGAGGCGTCATGATTGATTGTGCCCGCCACTACTTCCCGCTTGAAACACTGAAACGATATATCGACGTGGCCGCGCTCCACGGATGCAACCAGCTACACTGGCATCTCACCGAAGACCAGGGATGGCGCTTCGAGGTGAAAGCGCTGCCAGAGCTGGCACAAAAAGGCAGCTGGCGCGAGCAGACCGTCGTAGGGCGCAACACAGGTGTCTACGATGGTCAGCGCTACGGAGGCTTCTACACGCAAGCCGAGTGCCGTGAGCTCGTCAACTACGCCGCCGAGCGCTACATCAACATCATTCCCGAAATAGACTTGCCCGGCCACATGATGGGCGCACTCCACGTATTCCCCAACCTCGGCTGCACCGGAGGCCCGTACCCAGTGTGGCCCCAGTGGGGCGTAAGCCACGAAGTGCTATGCGCCGGCAACCCCGAGACACTGACGTTCCTTAAGACCGTAGTTGGCGAGCTGTGCGACGTATTCCCTTCAAAATACATACACATCGGAGGCGACGAGTGCCCGAAAGAGCGCTGGAAGCAGTGCCCCAAATGCCAGGCCAAGGCTAAGGAACTGGGGCTTAAGGATGATGGCAAGCATAGCGTAGAAAACCAGCTTCAGACATACATCAACCACGAAATGGAGAAATTCCTGAGCGAACGTGGACGCGACATGATAGGCTGGGACGAAGTGCTTGAAGGCGGACTGACCGAAAGAGGCATCGTAATGTCGTGGCGCGGCATTCAAGGCGGCATAGAGGCCGCCAAGCAGCACCACCGCGTCATCATGACCCCGACAACATTCTGCTACATCGACTACTATCAGCTCAAAGACCAAGGTGCACAGCCGCTCGGCATCGGAGGCTACCTGCCCACATCCAAAGTCTACTCCTTCGAGCCTCTCGTGCCTGAAGACCTCACAGAGGAAGAGCAGCAGTACATTCTCGGGCCTCAGGTGAACCTCTGGACCGAATACGTAGCCTATCCACAGCACCTCTTCTACATGCTGCTGCCGCGCCTCGACGCCATAAGCGAAGTACAGTGGTGCCGCTCAGACCAAAAGGACTTCGACAACTTCAAAGCCCGTCTGCCACGTATGCTTAAGCTCTACGACCGGTTAGGCATAAACTATTGCCACAGAATAGAATAGGATGACCTACAAGCTCCAAAATCTCACAACAGGCTACCACGTGCACGGAAAGATGCACGTGGTAGCAAGTAATATAACAGCCCAACTCTGCGAGGGACAGCTGACATGCCTGCTCGGTCCCAACGGCGCCGGCAAGAGCACTCTACTACGCACCCTGGCCGCCTTCCAGCCAGCCCTGCAAGGAGAAATGCTGCTCGGCGGCAAGCCCCTGGCTAATTATTCATCCAAAGAACTGGCTACGTATATAGGAATTGTGCTCACCGAGAAGCCTGAACTGGGCAACATGCACACCGACGAGCTCGTAGCCATGGGGCGCAGCCCCTACACTGGCTTCTGGGGAAAGCTAACCGACGATGACAACGCGGCCGTAGATGAAGCCATAAGCCTCGTAGGCATAGAGCCACTTCGCCATCGTCTCGTAACCACTCTGTCCGACGGCGAGCGCCAGAAAGTGATGATTGCCAAGGCTCTGGCACAGCAGACACCCATCATCATGCTCGATGAACCGACGGCATTCCTCGACTTTCCCTCAAAGGTGGAAGTCATGCTGCTGCTGCGCAGGCTCGCTCACGAGATGAACAAGACCGTTTTCCTTTCGACCCACGACCTTGAACTTGCGCTCCAGACAGCCGACAGCCTATGGCTTATGAACAAGGAAGAACTCGAGATAGGCACTCCTGCCGATCTCGCTGCATCCGGCGCTCTCTCCAGATTCTTCTCTGGGCCAGGTATCACTTTCGATTCCCAAAGCCGGCGATTCACCATCCTCTCTTGAGGACATGACGCAGCCAAGAGCCACGTCATCCTCGCAGCATCTACCCTAATAAGAGCCTCAAATGGTCAGTCCAGATGGAAGACCTCACGAATAGGCACTGTCACGGGCGAATTGTCGGCATTAGTCTCCATGATATCCTTCATGTAAGCCCACCAGCGCTGCGTAGTATCGTCGGCACCCATGTCCTGCGAACTCTGTTCACCCTCTATTTCCTGATAACCGAAGAGGATGTTCGTCTCACGGTCCCAGAAGATGCTGTAGTTGCTCACACCAGCATCCTTGATGCCCTTTTTCAGCTCTGGCCACAACGCAGCGTGGCGCCTTTCATACTCATCCTCAAACCCGGGTTTGAGATACATCTTGAAAGCAAATCGTTTCATATTGCTGACACTTTGGAATTGATTTAATAAAAACTGACACAAAAGTAAGCAAAAGAATGCTTATGGCCTCATTTTTGCGACTTTTTTTCCGCAAAAACATAGTAAAAAGCTCCTAACTTACACATTTTAAGCACAAAAACAACTGCTTGCACAAAATTGACCCGCAAAACAAACGCACGTCTATGTGAATAAATTATCTTTGCAGCGCAACAGTGAAAAACCCACCAAAGACTCACTGCTCTGCAATTTCTTTTCTTATCCACTTAAATAGTGCTTATGCCCGATACAAGCTTCAACACCACTCCAACTGCTATTGAAGCCCTGAATGCCGATAATGGCGGCCGCCCACGAGAGAGAACACGCGGCAGCAAGATCGACCTCCAGGACTTTATGGAGCGTAATTATCGATGCGACATGTCGATGACAGAGTTTGCACGGGCTTCAGGACGTAGCCTATCTACATTCAAGCGGGACTTCAAGAATATGAGCGAACTCTCGCCTGAACGCTGGCTTACAGACCGCCGTCTGCGCGCGTCGTACGACTTGCTTGCCCGCGGCCTACGAGTGTCGGACGTCTGCTTCGACGTAGGCTTCAAGAACGTTTCACACTTCTCAGCAATCTTCAAGAAGAAATTCGGTTGCACACCGGGAGAAGTCAGAAAAGCGAACCGCTGCTAACGCCTCTGCCAACAGGCAAAAAAAAGACGCACAATGCATCGCCACCGCAAGGGTGACAGAATTGCATTGTGCGTCTTTTTTGTCAAAACCGCCTGTCAGATGCTCAGCGACGGCCACCGCCGCCAGGGCCTCTGCCACCGGGGCCTCGGCCGCCGCCAGGCCCTCCAAAGCCAGGGCCGCCCCACCCTTCACGACGCATCTCGCTGTTGCCAAGCAGGTTGAGCTGATAGATGACGTGAACCATAAGATAGGAGTTGATGGCGTTGCTCCACGAGTCGGTGCGCGAGAAGGCACTTATTGCACGGCTGATGTTGCTGCGCTCCTTGAGTATGTCGTACCACTGCACGCTCAACGTGAGCGATTTATTCTTCAAGAATGTCTGTGAGAGTTGAGCATTCCAGATGAGCTCGTTGGTGTTCATGGACGCGTCCTGATAGCCGCGGCGACTCTCTTGCGAGATGTCAGTCGAGAGGCTTGTGCCCCATGGAGCTGTGACCTGGGCATTGCCACCGTAGTTGAAGTTCCAGGTGTCGAGGTTTGCGCTCTCGCGGATGGCATTGCGTGCGTGGCTGAAAGTGAAGCCGCTGCTAACTCCGAAGTCGACGCTCCAATCGCAGAACTCATTGCGGTAGTTCAGACGCAGATTGTCGCCGATGGACGTGTTCCGGGTCGTAGACTTCACTGATGACGACTTTTGGTCTAAAGCCATATAACCTACATTGTTCGAGTAGTTAAGGTTGACGTTATTCGATACGTTCCAATTCTTGTTGCGGTCGATGGCTGTGTTGTACATCGCCCACATGCCTGTATTCCAGTTTCCATTGATATTATCGGGCGTCGTCTCGCGCTTACCCGTCGTCATGTCATACAGCGTACGGCTTGAAATAGAGTTCAAAGTGTTGTTGAAGCGCAGGTTTACAGCCCAGCCCATCTGCTTCTCCACGAGATAATCGTTGTAGAAGAGGTTGAAATTATTATTCCAAGAAGGCTTCAACCCCGGGTTTCCATGACTTACATTCATCGGGTCGCTGGTGTCGTCGACATCAAGCAGCTGGGTCATCGAAGGCTGGCTCATGCGAGCATTGTAGCGCACTCGCATCTGACTGGTATTGGATATTCTCCACCGAAGGTCCACTCGTGGAGCCCAGTTGAATACGTGCCGAGTGACAGTTGTGTCAAGGCGATGCTTCATGTAGTCCATGTGTGTCGTCTGCGGTTGGAAGCTCACGCCGGCATTAAGGTTGAAGTCTCCGAACTGATAACGCAGCATGACGCTGGCGTCATGGTTGAACTCATTGTATGTTGCGTACTGCGAGTTCTCAATATTCTTAAGGCCCTCAAGCAGTCCCGGGGAGGGCGTGTAGCCGAGTACGAGCTGCTGGATTATCTCCTCGTCGGTTAGGTCGCCCCAGAGATAAGCGTAGTCGCTCTTTGTCAACAGCGAGTCGATACTGTACATGGAGCGGTCGCTGTCAGAGAACCGACGCTGAAACTGGTAAGAGAGCTGCAGGTTAGCACCCTTGAATATCGGCTCGGCATAGCTTGCGCGAACGCGGTAGTTCCAGTTCTTCGACGGGTTATCATTGTACTGATTAGTGAATGTATAGGGCTGTTCCTTACTCTGGAAGAAGTTGACAAGCGAGCGGCTAAAGCTTTCATTTGTGCTCTCGCCGATGTTACCGCCAACGTCGAGAGTGGCGTTCCGTCCGGGTTTCTCGAGGCGGCGGTTAATCTGCAATGAGCCGTTGACATTGTAGTTGTGGCCATTGCTCATGTTCTGGCGTGTATTATCGTTAACAAGTATGTCCTTATAAATGAGCTCATCGTCGCTCGTCCGGCCATACTCATTGAGGGGATCTGCCATGCCTGCATCGTAAGGACTGTCGTTGAAAGTGACACTCCGGCTTGAACCGCTATTGTCGTTCGTGCTGTAGCTGTAGCCGGGACGGAAGACTATGTTCGTCATCGAGTCCGGCTGCCACTCAAGGCGGAAGTCGGTATTCACGCTCTTCGATTTGCTCAGGTTCTGGCTGAGGCTGTTTACGAACTGAGAAGCCGTCGATGTAAGGAAGTTCTCGCTGTTGGTCTTTGTCTGCACGTCGTTCTTGCGATAGTTGTAGCGGATGTTGCCACCGACCTCAAAGCGCCCTTGCTCATTCTGCTTTTTACCGTTGTTCCAGGCGAAATTGGCTCCTGGATTAAACGTTGTAGTGAGCCCGTTTCCGCCGCCCCACCCGCCGAAGCCTCCGAAGCCACGGCTGTTGACGTTGTTGGCATTGCCTGTGAGGAAAAAGTTAAGATTATCGGTGAAACGGCTTATAGTTACGTTCTCTGCGTAGCGGTCGTGGGTGCCATAGGCCAGATCAGCATTTATGAACCACCCCTCGGTCATGCCCTTGCGTACGGTAAGGTCGAGCACTGTTTCCTCCTCACCATCGTCGATGCCAGTGACGCGGCTGTAGTCACTTTGGCGGTCGTAAGCCTTCACCTTGCTCACCATTTTGGCAGGCAGGTTTTTGAGGGTCATTTGCGTGTCGTTGCCGAAGAACTCCTTCTCGTTGACTAATATCTTTTTCACTTCCTTACCGTTAATCTTAATCGTACCCTCCTCAGTGATTTCAGCCCCTGGAAACTTCTTTAACAACGCTTCAAAGTTAGAACCTTCGGGGATGCGGAAGGCATCGGAGTTGTAGACAAAGGTGTCAGCCTTCATCTCCACCTGAGCGGCGCGGGCCGTCACCTCAGCCTCCCTGAGCAGGCGAGCATTGTCATCGAGAACTATTTCGCCCAGGAGCATCGACTTGTTTTTCTTTGTCAGTTCCAGCTTGCGCCAGGCCGTCTTGTAGCCTACGAACGAGGCTCTGAGCAGATAACTGCCAGCCTTCACCCCTCCGATGCTGAAGGTGCCGTCGGTTTTAGTCTGCTGACCTGTTACCTGTGCGCTGTCTGTTGTCATTATTACTACCGTAGCTCCTGGCAGAGGACCGCCCTCTGAGTCGACGATAGTTCCGCTGACGGTTACTTTCTGAGCGCTGGCGGCCATCGTGAGGCACAGCGCAACAATTGTGGTAAGGAATCTATTCATTGTAATCATTCTACTGTTATCAAAACAACAAACGGCTTGCATGAAAAAAGCCGTCCGATTGTGTGACGGCTTTTCCATTCCATCGTTTAAGCGATGAGTGTAGATTTAACGTTTATTATAAGAGCACAGCCATGTAAAGGTAGATGACAGCAGCAGGGATGGCAAGCAGGCTGCTATCGAAACGGTCAAGCATGCCGCCATGGCCCGGCAGTATGTTGCCGCTGTCTTTGATGCCCATCTGGCGTTTGAAGAGACTTTCGATGAGGTCGCCCCACGTGCCGAAGACTACGACCGTCAGGGCGAAGCCTGCCCACTGCGGAGCTGTCATGCCGAGAACGGTGGCGGCAGCGGCGTCAATGCTGTCCTTAGGCCCGAGCAAGGCTACGGCCACGGCCACAGCCACGGCCAGCACACCGCCTCCTATGCTCCCTTCCCACGACTTGCCAGGCGACACGCGGGGAAAGAGTTTGTGACGACCAAGCAGCGAGCCAACACAGTACGCTCCGGTATCGTTAATCCAGAGGAATACGTAAATAGCAAGCACCAGCCAAGCTCCGACGGCCGAGGTGGAAGTGCCTGCATCAGCAGGAATCAGGCTTGCAAACTCCACGAGTGCGAGTAGCGCAAAGGGCAAGGCGACATAAATCTGTGCCATCATGGCATAGGCCCAATTGTTCATCGGCACCTCGCGCTTCAGATAAAGTTCGGCCACGAGCATGTAAATCATACTCAACAGCCAGGGTATGAACAGCAGCACTCCGCCTGGGATGCCTGCAGCGTAACCAAAGAAGCCCACGAACAGGCAGCACCCGGCAACGGTAGTAATGAAGCGGTTGACGTCTACGTCAGTCCTCATATTGACGATGCCCGTAAATTCCCACAGACAGAAGGCGGTGATGACAGTGAAGAGCACGCCGAAGGTGGCGGGCGAATATAGTATGCCGGAGATCATGACGGCAAGAAATACGATGCCGGTCAGGGTTCGGACTACAAGATTCTTCATGCGGTTGTTATGTTTAGTTCTAACTTTCTGTGTTCTCCGTGCTTTGCTCTTCCGTCTTCTCCTCGGGTTGGCCGGTCAGCAACTCTTCAGTACGGCTCACCCAAGGCCGCTTGCCAAAGATTTTCTCGACATCCTCGGCATAGATGACCTCACGCTCTACGAGCAAATCGGCCAGTGCCTTGTGGCCTTCTTGCTTCTCCAACAGAAGTCTCTTTGCTCGCTCATACTGCCCGGCAATCATGCGTTTCACCTCCTCGTCTATGAGCTCAGCGGTGGCTTCGCTGTAGGGTCGCTGCCAGGAGTATTCGTCATTGTTGTAGTAGCACAGGTTCGGCAGTGCGTCGCTCATTCCCATGTAAGCTATCATGCCATAAGCCTGTTTGGTGACGCGCTCGAGATCGTTCATTGCTCCGCTTGAGATGTGCCCCGTGAAGAGTTCTTCAGCTGCTCGCCCTCCGAGGGTTGCGCACATCTCATCGAGCATCTGTTCGCGCGTTGTAATCTGGCGTTCTTCAGGCAGATACCAGGCGGCTCCGAGGGCACGGCCTCGCGGAACGATGGTCACCTTGATGAGCGGGTTGGCATACCGCAGGTTCCACGAGATTGTGGCATGTCCAGCTTCGTGGAGTGCTATGGTGCGTTTTTCGTCCTCGGTCATGACCTTAGTCTTCTTCTCCAGGCCGCCAACGATTCGGTCTACGGCTGCGAGGAAATCGTCCTTCGTGACGGCTTGCTTGCCGTGACGAGCAGCTATAAGCGCAGCCTCGTTGCAGACGTTGGCAATGTCGGCGCCGCTGAAGCCAGGTGTCTGACGTGCCAGCAGGTCTATGTCGAGCGAGCTGTCGACTTTAATAGGTTTCAAGTGCACTTTGAAGACAGCTTTGCGCTCATTCAGGTCGGGCAGGTCTACATGTATTTGGCGGTCAAAGCGGCCTGCACGCAGCAGAGCCTTGTCGAGGATATCGGCCCGGTTGGTGGCAGCCATGATTATCACGCCCGAGTTGGTGCCGAAGCCGTCCATCTCTGTCAGCAGCTGATTTAGCGTCGACTCGCGCTCGTCGTTGCCGCCCATCATAGCGTTGCGTGAACGTGCCCGGCCTACGGCGTCAATCTCGTCAATGAAGATTATGCACGGCGCTTTCTCTTTGGCCTGACGGAAGAGATCGCGTACGCGACTTGCCCCTACGCCGACAAACATCTCAACGAAGTCTGAACCGCTCATCGAGAAGAAGGGGACGTCGGCCTCGCCAGCCACAGCCTTGGCCAGCAGCGTCTTACCCGTTCCTGGAGGTCCTACGAGCAGAGCGCCCTTGGGTATCTTACCTCCCAGATCTGTGAACTTATTCGGGTTCTTGAGGAACTCCACAATCTCCTGCACCTCCTGCTTGGCCGATGCTTGGCCGGCTACATCCTTGAAAGTCACCTTGGACTCGTTCTCGCCACCCTTCTCGACAAGTTTGGCGCGCGAGCGACCGACGTTGAAGATTCCACCCATGCCGCCGAAGTTGCCGCCGCCACTACCGCTCATGCGCCGCATGATAAAAATCCACACGGCTACGATAAACAATAGCGGAAAGAGATTCCAAAAGACCTGCATGAACGTGTCGTCTGAGCGCTTGTAGCTCAACTCGCCCTGGAAGTTGCCAAGTTCATGTTGTGACTCGATGAACTCGTCGAGTTTATCGGCCGAGGGGAACTCAGCCTGTACGAAGGGCTGTTTGCCTGTCTGCTCCACGCCTTGCTGGAATACGTCACGAATGTGTTCGGGCTTGACATACATGCGCACCGAGCCCTCGTCCTTATTGGCTACAATTTTGTTAGCGTAGCCCTGCTCCACGTATTGCTTGAACACCGTATAGGTGACTTTTTTCGAGGCTGTGCCGCCCTGCTGCATGTCGCCACCTGCAAAAAAGAGGTAGCCCAGTGCAAGGGCTATCACGACGTAGATCCAAGTGAGGTTGAAGCGCGGCATCTTGTTCTTCGAACCGCGGTTTGCGTTATTCTGGGTGCCGCTGTTATTCGGCTGTATCTGGTCTGCCATAAATCTTTAATCTCTAATCCATAATTCCTAATCCAGATCTGGAATCTCAGTGAGCGTAGCATCGGCCCAAAGGTGTTCCAAGTCGTAGAACTCGCGAGCCTCTGCCAGGAAGATGTGCACAATCACCGTGCCGTAGTCCATCGCCACCCACTGGGCATTGCGCAGGCCGTCGATGGCCGTAGGGCGAGCTTGTGCATTCTTGCGCGCAAACTCCTCCACGGAATCAGCCATTGCCTGAATGTGGCTGGGCGAGTTGCCTGTGGCAATCACGAAGGCACTGCAGATAGCATCGTCGATACCCGTAAAATCTGCAATAACTATGTCTCGGCCTTTTTTCTCTTGCAGACCGGCCTGAATTTGGTCAATAAGTTTTTCTGTATGTATATCCATAAGCGCTGTTTTCAAGCGACAAAGATACTATAAAAGACTCTATAACGGCAAAAATTATCCCGAAAATTTATTTTTTTTATGGAAAAGCTTGCACGTTTCACAAAAACTGCATACTTTTGCACCCGCAAATCGGAAACGAGATGCAGTTTAACTTTAAATATTAAACGTTAAACATTAAACTAATTTTGGGCTATGGTGTAATGGTAACACTGCAGATTCTGGTCCTGCCTTTCCTGGTTCGAGTCCGGGTAGCCCAACGCACAAGCAGAGGAGGTTGTTCATGGGAACAACCTCCTTTTTTGATTCTCCCGGCCTGTGCATCTGGCAGGCTTCGACCCTCCTGTCAACTACCCACCGCGGATTGACTACACATTAATTAAATATACAGGACTACATGCTCGACAATTCTCCAGACTTCCTCATGATAGAGCTCGACGAGGTAAGCTCAACCAACACCTTCCTTCGCGACTACAGACCGACAAGCCACACGCCAATCACCCTCGTGACAGCCGAACATCAGACGGCTGGCCGAGGACAGACTGGCAACACTTGGGAGTCAGAGCGCAGCTCTAACCTGCTATTCAGCCTTCAGGTGAAGCCTGCGTCACTGCCCGCCAACCACACATTCGCACTCAGCCAAGCCATAGCACTCGCCATCCGCGAAGCAATTGCATCAATCCTCAATCGTCAATCATCAATCACCAATCCTCAATCATCAATCTCCGTCAAGTGGCCCAACGACATCTACGTCGGCGACCGTAAGATTGCAGGCATACTCATCGAGAACGACTTCCGAGGGGCATCCGTAGAGCGCAGCATCATTGGCTGCGGCGTAAACATAAACCAAGCGGACTTTAAATTCCCGACCATTTTGCCACCCAAGGCCAACGCCCCCACCCCCGTGTCGCTGCTACAAATCACGGGGCAGCCAACCGAGCGCAGCCTCGTGCTCAGCGCCATCGTCGAAGCCTTCCGCCGCCGCTACCCTGCAATCGAGAGCGGTAGCAGCGAAGCCATCGGTGCGCTTCGGGCGGACTACCTCGCAGCCCTCTATCGCCGTACAGGCTTTCACCCATACCGCGATGCCAATGGCACCTTCATGGCCGAAATCGCAGACGTGGAACCTTCCGGCTGCCTCATCCTGCGCGACAGCGAAGGGCGCCTGCGCCACTACGCATTCAAACAGGTAGCGTATTTACCTGAATAATTGCAGCGCTTATGGCAAGTAGCACAGATTTTGTACAGTTCATCGCCAATCTGGACGACCGCGACAACCTATCCGCCCTCGTCCGCGAGACCTGTAAGGCTCTACCGGAGACGAAACCCAAAAAGAAAAAGTAACTGATATGAAGACAACAGCATTTCTCACACGCATTCTCAGTTGGCTGACAGGCTGTCGGCTGACGGTGGATAATTCGGTGGTTCGTGAACTCGACCTCGACCGTTTCCTGGGCAGTTGGTATGAAGTGGCCCGCTTCGACCATTTCTTCGAGCGTGGCATGTCGCAGACCAAGGCCAACTACGTGCTCCGCGAGGACGGCGACATCGACGTCATTAACACGGGCTTCAAGAATGGCAAGCCCAAGACAGCCAAGGGCAAGGCTAAACTCACAAGCACCCCGGCCCTACTCCGTGTCTCCTTCTTCGGCCCCTTTTACTCCGACTATCGTGTCATGCTTGTTGCTGCCGACTACCGCTACATACTCATCGGCAGCGGTTCCGACGGCTACCTTTGGATTCTCTCCCGCACGCCACAACTCCCGGAGAGCGACCGCACCGCCATCCTCAACGAGGCAAAGCGCCGCGGCTACGACACCAACAAACTGATTTGGGTGAGACAAAACTAAGCGAATGTATAATTGAGACACTCGGCAATCTTTTTGTGATATCGTATGAGAATGGATTTGTTGAAATATAATATGTGTGCAGGCGTGGAGGCTTTTTCTACGCGAAGGGAATCGGTGCTTCCCTATCCTGTGGTTCAAGGACATCAGGTGCACGGGTGCCAGGTGGCCGTGATTGACAGGGAGGGGCTGACGAGAACGGACTTAGAAGGATTTGATGCTTTTGTGACGGCACTGCCAGGTGTCGCCATCGGCGTGCGTACAGCGGATTGTGTACCTGTGCTGCTTTACGATCCTGTGGCGCGGGTCGTGGCTGCTGTACATGCAGGCTGGAAGGGGACGGTGCTGCATATTGTCCGAAAAGCCATTGACGTGATGGTGACTCAGTTCGGCTGCAAGGCAGAAGATATGCATGCTGTCATAGGACCGTCTATTGGTCCGGACAGCTTTCAGGTGGGCGAAGAGGTCGTCCAGAAATTCAAAGAATCCGGTTTCCCGAAGGATGAGATATGGACTTTCCGCGGTGAGGGCAACGGGAAGCCGAAGTCCGGCGGTCATCACATTGATCTTTGGGCGGCCAACCGCTGGCTGCTGGAGCAGGCTGGTGTGCAGGCCGGGCGTATTCAGATTTGCGGTATTGACACGTATACTGATGCGTCTTTCTTCTCTGCGCGTCGGGAAGGAGTGCAATGCGGACGCATCATCAATGCAATATGTTTACGCTGAGCGACGTAGCTCTTGTAGCGGAGCTGTGCCATGCGTTGGGCCTCGGAGAGTCCTTTGAACTCGACGGTAGAACCGTCGAGCGCACTGGCTTCCTGGAGAAACTTAGCCACACGCTCCTTCATTTTCTTGTTACCGAGGGCGCCAACTTCTACATCACTAAAAGATATTCGTTCCATCGTTTTTGCCGACAATGCAAAACATCTTCTGCCTAATACTAAACCACAAGATGAGAAACTGTTACAAAACTTATCAATGTCGCAGGTGATTTCATAAAATCATATATCAGTGACAATAGCAACCTGCAATTTCTGATTGATAAGCAAATCCTATCGGCTAACCTTGTTATAAAGTTTAATCCTGTAAAAAAAGCAGATTCTGATGACGATGAAATCAAAAAAGCTCTCAGTGCTATATTGAAACCATTGGCAGATGATTCGATTCAAAGAAATTGAAGTTGAGAAAATAATTGTTCATAAATTTGCGAACGCGGGATTTTATTGTACCTTTGCACCCAAATGATAGTTACATTCGAGCAGACATACCTACAGGAACTTTACACAGAGGGCAAGGCGAGCGATAAGAAACACCGCTTTCAGCCTCAGGTTGTCAGCAAGTACGTCAAGGTAGTCAACCTGATGAAGCAGCAAGAGAATGTTCTGGGACTAACCAAGTACGGTTCCCTGCACTACGAGAAACTGCACGGCGACAAGGCGGGAACATCGTCCGTACGCGTTAACGACCAGTATCGCATTGAGTTCACAGAAGGCATGGAAGCCGGCAAGCAGATAGCCACGATTTGTAACATCACCGAATTGTCAAACCATTATAATTAGAAGGAGGACGAGATATGATGACACTTGAAGGAATAAATCCGCATATGATAGCAAACAACCTGAAGCCCTATCAACCCACCCATCCCGGCGAGGTACTGAAGGACGAACTGGAATACCGTGGCATTTCGCAGCGCGGACTTGCCAAGAAAATAGGCATATCCTATTCCGCCTTCAACGAAATGCTGAATGGCAAGCGATCACTCAGTCCCGAACTGGCCATGATGATGGAGGCAGCCCTCGGTGTGGATGCCGCCCCTCTGTTGGCTATGCAGAACGAATATGACATACTGATGGCCGAGCGCGACGATTCGTTTATGAAGAAACTCAAACAGATTCGTCGCATTGCCGCCATTTTCTAATAAATAAAGATAATGTAATTATTAAACAGAGATGCCAATGGATGGATAAAAGATAATAGGACATAAGACTGAACGTCCACTTTTGATTCTTGTTTTCCGACAATTGGGATTGGGGAATTAGACGAAAATTACCAAGAACTGAAGTGGATAGTTCACGCCGTTCGGCGTGGGCATCTACTCGTTTAAGGTAATAGGCTTTCCCCAATGCCTCGAACAACGTAAGCGAAGTAGATTGCTCACGTTTTCATTCTAACTAAAACTTAAATGTGAATAATATCAAATATGTTAATTTAAATAGATGTTCAACCATTAGAGCGCAATGAGCATGAATTCCTAAGAATCCGTAGCGAAGTAGAAATATGCATATTCCTCACACCTACATGTGTAAAGACTCTAAAGCTAAGGGCTCTATGGGATACAGGAGCAACAAACACCAGTATACCAATGGAACTGGCAGAGAAGATGGGCATACCTCTACGTGAAGAAATCGTCATGCAATTGGGTACTGTCAACCAACCATCGCATTACTGCTCATTTTATATACACTTCCCAGATGGACATTTTATGTTTATACGTGATGGCGTAGCTGTACCAGGTTCGAGAAATCAGTTAGTGATTGGTATGGACGTGATGAAGCACGGCAAGACGACAATTGTGCCTAATGGACAGAATGGAGTCCGTTTTTCTATTGAGATTAGTGAAACAGAATTACTAAAATAAGGCGATAATTATGAAAAAGTTCCTATTTGTTTTAATTGTTTACACCTTATCATCTGTTGGGATATGCGCCCAAGGTATAAAGACATCTTTTTCGGAAAAGGTGGTTTTAAGTTACTGTGTTGAATATAGTTTAAAACAGCATACGTTCTATGCAGGAGAAAGTGCCACTATCCACGCATTTAAGAAGAAGGGTGGCAGATACTATTTTGTGGTAGAGACAGAGTATTATGCGACAAGCCTTAATTGTGACAAAATACCATTTTATGCCACTGAAAAAGAACTAAAGAAACTCCCAGATGCGTTAGG
>JAFUFW010000028.1 GCA_017469685.1 Bacteroidaceae bacterium
CCTCTCTCATCGAGAAAGGTGACACGGCAGCTTGGCTTAAGGAAAGCAAGAATGTTGTAATGGAAGATCCTTCTGCCAACGATGGCATCGCTCAGAACATTCTGGCTTACTACTTCAACCGTGGAGAGTTTGCTACCGCACAGAGCTTTGCCGACGAACTTCTCGAATCAGACCCCGACAGTCGTCTGGGCAACTATGCCAAAGGGCTCGTTTACATGAACGACCACAAGTATAAAGAAGCGATCCCATTCTTCACGAAAGCTACCGAAACCGACCCGACATTCTCCGACGCTTTCTATAACGCAGGCGTATGCTGGAGCAACTACGGCTACGATCTTAACGAAGCCCTCTCCGGCAAGAAGATGACCCAGGCGCAGTTTAACGCTGCTGTGCAGCCCGTCAAGGACGCATACAAAGCCGCCGAGCCATTCTTCCTCAAAGTCCAGGAGCTTGAGCCTGAGAACACACACAAGTGGGGTACACGCCTCCGCACCGTCTACTATATCCTTGGCAATAAGGCTAAAGAGACCGAGATGGCCAAGATTTTAGGTGACTAAGAATTGGAAAAACGTCTTCCTTTATTCATGGGAACGCCGAAAGGTGTTCCCTTTTTTTGTGGCTGAAAATGAAAACTTCACAAGATTTAACCTCATAAATGTAGTCTGTTTGACCGCTTTGATGTAACTTTGCAGCGGAATTATAAGCCTATGAGGAAATACATATTCATCATAATCACTCTACTGTCGCTCAACGCATCAGCCGCCAGCGTTATCCGGCAGGCAAAGGAATCGCTGAAGAAAAAGCAGAACCTTGAGCAGACGGCAAAGAATCTTCTGGCCGAAGCAAGCAAGGAAAGCACCAGTCGCAGCGACAGAGTGGAATGCTATGTGCTGGCTGCAGAGTGCAGCCAAAAGCTTTATGAGGCTCAGAATCTGAAGCTTTATCTGAAGCAGAAATATGACACCGCAGCCTTTTACTCCAACATACTTGAGACTTTCCGCCGACTCGAGATTGCCGACTCGATAGAGGAGTGGCCCGACGAGAAAGGGCGTGTGCGCATGGCTAACCGGCGTCGCAGCCACGACATCTTGATGCCTTTCCGCTCCAACCTGTTGAATGGCGGTAAATGGTACTTCCGCAAGGTTCAGATGAAGGAAGCTTTTGCCTATCTCGACGAATACGTCAGCAACGGCTCGCACCCGATCTTCGACCGCGACAAGCTATTGCAGACAGATACCTTGATGCCTTCTGCAGCTTACCTGGCCGTAGTCGCAGCCAATGCTTCGCAGAATCCTGAAGGTGTTATCCGCAATGCAAATCTTGCAAAAAAGGCCGGTCAGAAGAACCATCTCGTTCAAGAATACCTCGCCAAGGCCTACTTCCAGAAGAACGATACAGCGCATTGGCTCGCCAGCTTATACGACGGTCTGCGGGATTACACCAGCCATGGCTACTTCTTCTCTCATCTTATTGACTATTATCTCGATGCGCAAGATACTAAGCGAGCCTTGGAGATTGCCGACTCGGCTATTAGCGTGGCCGACACAATGCCATTGTTTTGGTACGGCCGAAGCCTCGTCCTGCTCAAGCAAGGCCGGGATCGCGAGGCTATTGACGCCTGCGATTCATGCCTCCTCTATGCTCCTGATCATGTCGACGCGCTCTACAACAAAGGCATAGCCTCGCTCAATCTCGCCGTAATATATACAGAGCAAGCCTGCACAGACCTGACCAACCCTCAGTGCCGGCGCGATCAAGAGATTATCCGTAGCCTTTACAACCTGGCCAAACTTCCGATGGAACGCGTGCGGGCACTAGAGCCCAACAACTCAGGACGCTGGGCGCCACCGCTCTACCGTATCTATCTTCATTTGAATATGGGCAAGGAGTTTGACGAAATCGACAGTATTCTCCACACCCAATAGCCCCGTCAACCGTGCGCCATTGGCACTTCTTCATAGTTGCAACGATCCTTCTCATGGCCTTTTCCTGCCATGAGAGAGTCAGTGTGCAGCAGCGCGAGGAAGTGGATTCGCTTAATCGTCTTGCTTATCGTTGGCACTACAAAAATGTAGACTCAGTTCGTTCTTGGGCTGCGGAGGCTTATGCGAAAGCATTACGCTACCAATATCATGACGGCGCAGCAGAGGCACTTAACAACCTGGCATTTGAGCGTTTTCAGCAAATGGACTTCGACAGCGCCTTGTCCGTGGCTGGTCGTGTGGCAGCAGAGAGCAAGAACCTCGCTGAACGTCTTGTAGCCGACGTGACGATGATGAAGGTGGCACAGCGCACAAGCGACAATCGCTCCTTCTTTCTTCACCGAGCCGATGCCAGCCATTGCATCAGCAAGCTTTCGGCAATCGAACAGAAGATGACTCCTTCCGAGCTTCTTCGATTCAACTTCGGCCGCAGCGATTTCCACATCGTATCTTCAACATATTTCTATTATCTCGACCAGAGCGAACGCGCACTTGCCGAGATTAGAGCCGCTGAGCCCTATTGCCAACTGGCAACAGACACTGCTCAGTGGCTTTATTATTGCTATATGCGCGGCTCGGGCGGCTTGGCAGAAAACACTGAAGAAGAAGCAATTGCCAGCGAAGAGTTCAACTATCTCTTGAAATGTTTCTGGCTTTCACGCTATGAAGGCTATAGCTTCTTTGACGGCAACTCGGAGCAGTCGCTGGCAACGCTCTTAGCTGATTCGCTCAGACGTACGGTCGCCCTCGAGGCTCACCCGGAAGTAGTACCCCTACTTTCATCGATATTTCCATCTGGCAATCTGCCCATGCTGCTTGCCAAGGACGCGCTGAATAAGTTCATTGCCTACGACGACCTTTACCAGGAAGCGTGTGCACTGCGAACGCTCGGCGAGCTGAGTTTTGATGCAGGGCAGTACAATGAAGCTATTGGCTACTACAGCGCAGCCCTCGACTGCGTTAATTTCCACCACCAATGCTATTACGCAGCCGATGAGTTGCTTGAGCCTTCACGAAGCAGTCACCTGCTCGTGCCTTTTGATCCTTCGCCCAGAGCCCAGTCGGTAGAGCGGGAGTGGGTGAGTTCGCCCGAGATAAAAACCGTTCCGGAGTGGATTTCAGGCATCCGGCAGCAGCTGTCTGTCGCCTACAGTGCCTTGAATCTCAAGCCCGAGAGCGACTACAACCGCAACATTTTCCTTGATCTCCTGGACGTCACACGCGAGGATGCAGAGCTCGAAAGTCGTGCCGTTGAGCTTGCCTCCGAGCGGCAGCATTTGCACCGCCTCATTGCTGCAATGGCGCTGACGGCCCTGCTCATCACGGTCTTCCTCTTCACACTCCTTCGCAGATGGCATAGCAAGCGGAAAACCCAGCAACGCCTGCTGCGTCAGAAATTGCAACAGATCAAAGATACGGCACAGCGTGAGCAGAAGCTTTTGGCCGATGAGCAGGAGGAGCTTCTTGAGCGACAACAAGCGACCGAGCTGCGCTTTATAACTGATAAACAGCAGAATATCGAGAAGCGCGCCAAGCTTCAGCTGGTGCAGGCTATCGTCCCGTTCCTCGACAGAATCATCTATGAAGTGCGCCGTATGCGGCTGCGAGGTGAGGTCAGAAAGGAGTCGCTAACCTACATCAGCGAACTCACGACCCACATCAACGAACTCAACGACTTGCTTACAGAGTGGATACAGATGCAACAGGGCCAGCTAAGCCTCCAGATTTCATCGTTCGAACTCTCTCCTTTGTTCGAGTCACTCCGCCGCAGCCACTACGCCTACGACCAGAAGGGCCTGAATCTCAACGTCGAAGAGACCACACTCTCTGTCAAAGCCGACCGTGCTCTCACGCTCTTCATGCTCAACACCCTTGCAGACAACGCCCGCAAATTCACTCCCGAAGGTGGGACAGTCTGCATCAACGCCACGGCAGGCGAAAACGAGGAAGGCCGTTACGTTGAGCTCTCAGTGTCCGACACAGGCTGCGGCATGAGCACCGAAGACATAGCACTTGTTCTAAACAATAAGGTTTATGATGCCGCCAAGATCGGAACATCGCTTGAGAACTACGCAGCGTCCAGCCCGCTGGAGGCCAATATTCTGCAGAGAGAAGAGCCTGATTCGCCTGCACGCATAAGCCAACACAACCTGTTGAATCTGTCTACAAATACGGCCCAATCGCACGATACGAACAAACGTGTGATGATGCATGAGCTGACGGCAGCGCCAGAAGGGGCCAAAGGCTTTGGCTTCGGCCTTATGAACTGTAAGGGAATCATAGAGAAATATCGAAAGACGAATGCGCTCTTCCGCGTCTGCCTGTTTGGCATCGAGAGCGAAGTGGGGCAGGGGAGCCGCTTCTGGTTCAGATTGCCTCGCGTAGCTATGGCGGGCGTAATCGCTTTAGTGCTATCGTTTTATACGATAGAAGATGCAATAGCCGGCATCCGGTTGGAATCATCGTTGCCTCCAAACGAACGTACATTCCCCCCCACAAACGATACCAGCCGCGACGCCTTCCCAGAAAAAGCCTACGCTTTGGCCGATTCCGTTTACTACTGCAATCTCGACGGCCGCCACAGCGAAGCCCTTCAATTTGCCGAAGCTGCCTTGAAGATTATCGGCACAGGCCGCGACTCGCTTGATTACTCCCTCGTGCTCGGTCTTCGCAACGAACAAGCCGTAGCCGCTCTTGCCGTGCACGATTGGGTCCTGTATCGCCGTAGTAATGAGATATATACACGCCTTTACAAGCTCGTCAACCGCGACGAATCGCTCGAAGCCTACTGCCAGCAGCTTGAACGCTCGCAGTTGACTACTCGCTTGGCCTTGTGGATCATCGTGGCACTGTTCGTGCTTGCAGCCCTGGCTGCCTATTTCCTGTATTTCCTGCCCCAATTGAGGTTCAGCCATGCCGTTGCCCGTCTGAACCAACAACGACTGCAACAGCTTCAGCTGCAGAAGAATGCAGAACGCGAACGCCGTCAGGCAGACGTGGAAATGGCCGAGGACGAACATCGCCGCCGCCTTTATGAAGAAAGCCGCTTGCACGTTCAGAATCAAATAATTGACAACTGCCTCTCAACCATCAAGCACGAGACGATGTACTATCCGTCGAGGATTAATCAGCTCGTTGAGCGAATGTTCAACTCAGAAGCGCCAGAGGCAGACCTCGCCACACTCAGCGAGACGGCAGGCTACTACAAGGATGTCTACTCGCTGCTCATGGCTCAGGCTCTTCAACAATCAGCCGCCGTCAACTTCCGGCGCCATCACATCCAGTTCGAGAGCGTGGCAGAGCCTGCCGTTGGGCGCCTTCAGAAGCGTTCACAGCGCCTTGGAGTCGCACTTGAAGCCTTAATCGATAATAAATTAGGAGATAGGCAGATACGCGGAGACGCCGATTTGCTATTGATGCTACTTAATGCCCTGCTCGATGCTGAAACCGACTTCATCGTAGCCGACGAAGGTCGGGTGGGGGAGTTACGCCCCCTATTGCTTACAGCCTCGGCCGACGGCACTTTCGCCCGCCTCTCGCTGACGAACCCCAACAAACAGCTCACGCCCGACGAGCTCCACACGCTGTTTACGCCTCATGCTCAAGGCATTCAATTCCTCATTGCAAAGCAGATCATCCGCGAGCACGACACCTTCATGGGGCATCCCGGCTGCCGCATCAACGCTGAAGCGGCCAACGCTGGCCATACGATTTGGTTCACTGTACCACTCGCAAAGACCTGACGTGCTGCAGCTCAGGCCATGCGTCGTTACAAATTAATCATTAACAAATTATTATATGAATTCTTTCAAAGTAATTATCGTAGAAGACGAGAAACTCGAGCTCAAAGGCACCGAGGAAATCTTCCGTTCCGACATCCCTGAAGCCGAGATTCTGGGCTCAGCCATGAACGAGGGAGAACTCTGGAAACTCATGCGCCAGGATCAGCCAGACCTGCTCCTGCTCGACCTCGGGCTTGGCGGCAGCACCACCGTGGGCGTAGACATCTGTCGACAGGTACATACCAACTACCCCGATATTAAGATTCTGATTTTCACTGGCGAAATACTTAATGAGCGGTTGTGGGTAGACGCTCTGCAGGCAGGCGCCGACGGAATCATCCTGAAAACCGGTGAGCTGCTGACTCGCAACGACGTTCGTCTGGTCATGGACGGTCGCCGCCTCGTGTTCAATCAGCCTATTCTCGAGAAGATTGTAGCTCGCTTCAAGAAGAGCGTCGTCAGCGAAAGTCGTCGCACCGACGCGGTAATCGACTATGATATAGACGAATACGACGAGCGTTTCCTTCGCCATCTCGCCCTCGGATACACGAAAGACATGATAGCGTCGCTCAAAGGAATGCCGTTCGGCGCCAAGAGCTTAGAGAAACGGCAAGTGGATCTTATCAACCGCCTCTTCCCGTCGAACGAGCGTACGGGCGTCAACGCAACGCGCCTCGTAGTCAAGGCATTACAGCTGCATATCATAGACCTCGACACTCTGAAGCCCGATGATGAATAAGAAAGAACAAACGCTAAAATCCATATATGCTAAATCTTAACGACCTTAACGAGGCTCAACGTGAGGCTGTGCTATATACCGACGGACCGTCGCTCGTGATTGCCGGCGCCGGTTCGGGCAAGACACGTGTGCTGACGTATAAGATAGCTTACCTTCTTAGTCAGGGCATGCGGTCGTGGAACATCCTCGCCCTGACCTTCACCAACAAGGCTGCCGAGGAGATGAAGACGCGCATCGAGCGGCAAGTAGGCATTGATGCTGCGCGCGGCCTCTGGATGGGCACGTTCCACAGCATCTTTGCTCGCATACTCCGCACCGAGCATGAGGCGATAGGCTTCTCGTCGAACTTCACAATTTACGATGCCGCCGACAGCAAAAGCCTCGTTCGCAGCATCATCCGCGAAATGGGCCTCGACGAGAAACAGTATAAGCCTGGCACCGTGGCCAGCCATATCTCGGCTGCAAAGAACCGCCTGCTGTTGCCATCTCAATACCAACGCGACCCCAACATCTTCAAAGCAGATCAGATGTCAAACATACCCGCCACTGGAAAGATATACGAACGCTATTGGGCCCGTTGCAGACAGGCCGACGCGATGGACTTCGACGACCTGCTGCTTTACACCTATCTGCTATTCGCCCACAAGCCGGAGATCCTGGCTCACTATGAGGAGAAATTCCAGTATGTGCTTGTTGATGAGTATCAAGACACTAACTATGCACAGCACGCAATAGTGTGGCAACTGACGCAGCACAACCGCAAGGTCTGCGTCGTAGGCGACGATGCACAGTCGATATATTCCTTTCGCGGCGCCAACATCGACAATATCCTGACATTCCAACAATTATACGAAGGTGCACGCCTATTCAAGCTCGAGCAGAACTATCGCTCCACACAGACCATCGTGGGCGCCGCCAACAGCCTTATCAAGCACAACCGCGGGCAGATTCCAAAAGAGGTGTTCTCGGAGAAAAGCAAGGGGCAGCCGATTCATGTATTCTCTTATTTCAGTGATATAGAAGAGGCTAATGGGGTAGGGCATAAGATTCAGAATCTCAATCGCTTTGAACATATCCTGTGGAAGGACATCGCAATCCTTTATCGCACCAATGCGCAGAGCCGCACGTTTGAAGAGGCTTTCCGCAAGATGGCCATTCCTTATCGCATCTTCGGAGGGCTGTCGTTCTACCAGCGAAAGGAGATCAAGGACATGATAGCCTATTTCCGTCTGGCCGTGAACCCTAACGATGAAGAGGCTATGAAGCGCGTCATCAACTATCCGACGCGAGGGATAGGGCGGACCACACTCGACAAAATAGTGGCAACAGCCGCAGAGAATGGCGTCAGTCTGTGGCAGGTGCTGCGGAATCCAATAGGCCTGAAGCTCGACGTGAACCGCGGCACGCTGGCTAAACTTGAGAGCTTTGCGGCTATGATTCAAAGCTTTAACGAAGCTACGAACGATGAGAATGCCGCCCAGCTCGGACTTCGCATAGCCCGAGAATCAGGCATTCAAGCCGAAATCTTCAGAGGCCGCGAACCAGAGGACCTGTCGCGGCAGGAGAACCTTCAAGAGCTTATGGACGGAATGCAGCAGTTCGTGGACGACCGCACCGAGGAAGGCGAGGCTGAGCGAACACTCATGACGCATTACCTGCAGGAAGTGTCGCTGCTGAGCGACCTCGACGAGAGTGACGAGGAGTCTGACGACAAACTCTCGCTGATGACTGTTCATTCGGCTAAAGGCCTGGAGTTCAAGATTGTATTTGTGGTCGGGATGGAGGAAAACCTCTTTCCGAATCAGATGTCAGCCACGTCGCCCCGTGAGATGGAAGAGGAACGCCGACTGTTCTATGTGGCCATAACGCGAGCACAGGAACAATGTTTCCTCACTCATGCTCAGAACCGTTCCCGCTACGGCAAGAGCGAGTTCTGCAACCCGAGTCCTTTCTTGAACGACATTGACCCGCAATATATCGAAACAGACCGGTCATCGGCTATAGGTACGCGCCGCCGTCCGAGCTCAAGCTTCTTCTCAAATCTATTTAGCGATTTGGATTTTGAAGTGTCAAAACCAACGACTTACGGCTCATCAAGAGCCCCTCAACAAACCTCATCCTACAGCCGTCAGCGTCAGACTTATGGCTCTAAGCCAGCTCCACGGCAAGAACCTCAGGCTCGTGCTCCCTATGGCATGACATCCATAGGCCAGCGCCAGGCGGGGCAAGCTGAAGCATCGCCCAGCGTAGCATCTACACAGACAGCCGGCGGAACGCTGTCCGTTGGCCAGCAGATAGCACATTCGCGCTTCGGCCGAGGCAAGGTAATAGCGTTGAGCGGCACTGGGATTGACGCCAAGGCAACGGTAGAGTTTGAGAACGTGGGCACGAAACAGCTCTTGCTTCGTTTCGCAAAATTCACGATTCTCTGAACGCCAGAAATCAACAAAAATCATCGTCTGATTAATTCGCCCTAATTAATGTTAAAATAACCCTTAAGGGTTTTGGGCATAACCCTTGAGGGTTTTGGCAATAACCCTTAAGGGTTTTCCACGAAACCCTTAAGCTATTTTCTGTAAACCTCAAACAAAGATTATTCATGAACGCATGAGAACTGCGTGAATCGATCCTCCATAGGCTATAACGTGCTCTAATCTGATGTCATAGACATTCGACTATACAGTGGGCCATCTACGATAAAAGTAGTGAATTAGACCTTAAAAAGTACACTAATAGGTGTTATGTTTAATAGGGTACAATAAAGAAAGAGTATTTAGGAGAAAGGAAGAAAAAAAAGGATTATTCATTGCCAAATCGTAAAAAACATATAAATTTGCAGCAAATATAATGAGAACAAAGCCTGAAGAGCAAGAATAATACAACTGTCAACGGTTGATTATTTAAGAATTTGCGGCGAATAATCTGGCTAAGTCAATCATGTTTCGCATTAATCAAAAAGAAATCAAATCATATATAAACGCTTATAAATCCACTGACTAAACAATGATACAATTAAAACGAAACATCGTGATTGCTGCATTCGCGACCATGTGTATAGCTGTGCACGCCGACAAGAATGTTACGACAAAGTATATCGAAAACCCGAGCTTCGAGAAAGGCACTCAGGGCTGGACAATTTCTAACCTGAAGACACAGACGAACACATCGTTCACCAAAAAAGCAGGAACGACGTATCTTGAAAAATGGACGGGCCAAGGAAGCGCAGTTGGTTCAGGATCAGCCAAGCAGACGCTGACCGGATTACCTGCCGGAAACTATAAACTTACCGTTGCCGCTCAGAACATTCAACAGAATTCAACCACCGCGCAGACTGGAGCCTTCATCTATGCAGGCAAGGCGTCCAATTCAACCACTGTGACCGTTGCAGACAACTATGTTGTGGAATTTGCTACCAGCGGTGATGACATTGAAATCGCTTTCCAGGCCACAAATGCTTCTGGCAACTGGATTGCAGTAGACAACTTCCGCTTAACATACGTTAACACAACTATATCTCTGCTTCAGGAGGCTGTAGCTACGGCCGAAGCCTTTATCACAACAACATCAAAATCCTCAAACGCAGGTCTGCAACCGACGCCGAAAAAGAATCTGCAAGACGCAATAGCATCGGCCAAACTACTTGACGAGAACGCATCTGACGATGCTCTGGAAGAGGCTGCTACGACGTTGTCCACTACCCTATCTGCAGCGAAGGCAAACAACGAGGCCCTCAAGGAGTTGAAATCTCTGAATACCAAAGCCACTGTCCGCCTGGGCTCAGACATAGCAGAGCGCTATCGTGCTGATCTACAGAAAGCTACTGATGCCGCTGCACAAGTGCTCAAGCTTGAGACTGACGATGACATCCAAGCCGTTGTGAATCAGCTTCAGGCGGCCTACGATATCGCAAGTGAAAGCTATCAGGCTAAGAGTGCTCTGAAAAAGGAAATTAATACTGCCTCTCGCATTAACACCAGCGGGAAGATCGGCGCTGAGGAGTTGGCAGCTGCTTTGGCGGCAGCGGAAGCCGTAAGGGATGACCCTAATGCCACACCCGAGGAGATGCTGGCAGCTGCTAAGACGATGGAGCATGCGACCCTCGCCTATCGCATTGCCAATGGCACTGGCGCAGACCCGACGGCACGCACGCTTTCCGTAGTACAAGGCGCTACAGAGATTTTCGCCCGTGGCTCGTTCTCTGGTTCAGCTAAAGAGAAAGGATTCTGCTACAGCGAGGACCCGGAGCCCACTGTCTACGACAATCGGACAACAGAAAGCTACAGCAACAACGGAGATATCTACGTGATAAGAGAAGCTAAGCCCGCAACGGTCTACTACGTGCGCGCGTACATTATTACTTCTGGCTACAAGCTGGCTTACGGCGATGTCATTAAGACTGTGACCCGTCCGCTCGGCAACGTAAGCTACGACTATGACAATGCCGGCGACGATGCCACGAACCAGCGTATCACTGCCGCATGCGAAGAGGCTGTATGGATGTGGAACAACATCACCGGACTACGCAATTTCCACCTCAGTGCACACTATGTTCCGGGAGCTGGAGCCGGCAGCGGCACGGCCGACTGCTCTTATGGCGGATATATGCGCATAAGCCAGACTACCTCGTACCAACGCACAGGCACAGTCATGCACGAAGGCTCTCATGGCCAAGGCGTCATCAATTATACCGACTGGGTAAACTCTATTTACCGTACCAACGGCGACCGTGGCTACTGGTTAGGCCCGCGTGTAGACCGCGTCATACAATTCCTCGAGAACAAGAGCACGGCAAAGCTGAATGGCGACAATATCCACATGTGGCCATACGGCATCAACGGTGCCAGCGAGGACACGGGTGAACCGATGCTCTATCGCGCAAACGCGCTTATAGTAGGTGCACTGGCCGAAGATGGTATCGTTACCCCAAACATGGATTTCAAAAAGCCGGCCTACAGCTTCACCCAATACGATGAGCAACGCTACTACCTCAAGAGCGAGTCGACCGACTGCGGCCTGGCAACATCGTATCTGCGCCAGAAATCAAGCACCGCTGTAGCCTTCGCCGAGATGACCACAGACGAAGCTTTCGACAACGACTCCTGCGCATGGTATGTCGCCTTCAACCCAGAGACTTGCTACTACACTTTCCAAAACGTAGCTACGGGCAAGTATCTGAGCATTGGCCACAGCGGAAGCCTGACTACCAATGCCAACAACGCTACGTACCAGCTCATGGGCTCGCGCAACCAGACTACACTTGACGACTACACCTTCGCGAACACCTCTTACTGGCTGATAGCTCCAGGCAACTATTCTGCCGTAAACGCCACAGCCTTTGGCGCTTCAGCTGTCAAGTTCAATCACGCCGACGACGCCATCACTCAGCGCTGGCTCATCCTCACCCGCGACGAAGTGGCACGCTTTGCCGAAGCCCGTGGGGAGACGGTGGGCATCAGCACCGCCAATGCTGATGCCGGCAGCAGCAAGTTGCAGGTGTCTGGCGGCACAGGCGCTCTCTACATCACAGCTACCACTGCCGGCGCAGACGCCAAAGTGTATACCCTCGACGGCCGCGTCGCTGCCAAGGTGTACGTACAACTGGGTGCCACAGCCTCTGTCAACCTGCCTCGTGGCATATATATCGTCGGCGGCAAAAAAGTCATTGTAAGATAGAAACCATAATCCATAAATTCTAATCCCTCGCCCGGCTCTGCCGATAGAATGAGCTACAGCGAGTCTGAAGAATCACTAATCAAAAAAAAATAATGTATATCATCGGTATTGCAGGCGGCACAGGTTCGGGCAAAACGACCGTAGTGCGCAAGATTGTAGAATCGCTCCCTGGTTCACAGGTAGCCGTTATTCCCCAGGATTCCTACTACAACGACAATACAGGTATCCCCATGGAAGAGCGCAGGAAGATAAACTTTGACCACCCTAATGCCTTCGACTGGAAACTGCTCATTCAGCAGATCAACGATTTGCGCAAAGGTAAGGCCATCGAGCAGCCAACATACTCCTATATTGAGAGCAACCGCCTCCCCGAAACCGTACACATAGAGCCCTGTGAGGTTATTATCATCGAAGGGATTATGGCGCTGTGCCGCAAAGAGTTGCGCGACCTCATGGACCTTAAGATCTTCGTGGATGCCGACCCTGACGACCGCCTCATCAGAGTCATCTCACGCGATATGGCCGAGCGCGGGCGCACAGCTCAGATGGTCATGGACCGATACATCGACGTACTTAAGCCCATGCATCTCGAGTTCATCGAGCCTACGAAACGATATGCCGACCTGATTATCCCTCAAGGCGGTAACAATCAGAAAGCTATCGACATAATGCGCACATATATCATTCACAGAATGAAGCCTTAACAATCTTGCACTCCCCCAAGACTTTATTCATCAAGCTGATGGTGGTATCTGCTCTCGTGCTTGCGACCTCCTGTCGTGAGCGGAAGCAGATGCCATCCGTAATGTTCGGACAAGGCGAAGACGTGACAGCCTCTGCCGACTACGACCTCCGTGACATCCAGGCCGCAGGCGAGATTATTGTTGCTACGCTCTCCGGACCTGACACCTATTTTGAATATCGAGGCCAAGGGTTCGGACTCCAGTATCAAATAACAAAGGCATACGCTCAAAGCATAGGAACACGGCTTCGAATGGAAATTGCCAACGACACCGCAGAGCTCATCCGTCGCCTCGCCGAAGGCGAAGCCGACATGGTTGCGGCCGCTTTGCCTGAAGCCGTGGGCTTTGCAACTATTCATGGCGAATGGACCGTACGCGACGACTCGCCGGAACTACAGGCGTCGGCCAAAGCCTGGTGGACTGACGACACCCGCAGCCACTATCTCGCATTGGAGCAACAACGCACCCAACGTGTCAGCAAAGCAAAGGTAAACGCACGCCCACCCATGCTCTCGCGCCAGAAAGGCATTATCAGCCAATGGGATTCTTATTTCATCCGTCATGCTTCGAGCATTGGCTGGGACTGGCGCTTGCTGGCAGCTCAGTGCTACCAGGAGTCTGCTTTCGACTCTAAAGCCGTGTCATGGGCTGGCGCTCAAGGCCTAATGCAGCTCATGCCCTCTACAGCAGCCAGCATGGGACTCTCGTTAGCGCAAGTATTCGAGCCGGAACGTAATATTGAAGGAGCGGTCCGATACCTTCGTCATCTCACTGAAACATTCAGTGATATTCCTAACCGACAGGAACGTCTGAACTTCGTCCTTGCCGCCTACAACGGAGGTCCGGGCCACGTACGCGATGCCATGGCTCTGGCCACGAAACACGGTAAGAACCCGCATCGTTGGAATGATGTAGACTATTATATACTCCACCTCTCAGAACCAGCTTATTATCGCGACCCGATCGTCAAGTGCGGCTACCTCAGAGGGGCGGAGACCTCTGGCTACGTGCGCCAGATTCTTGCCCGATGGGCTTCTTACCGCGGCTCTGCGCCTGCCCACCACTCATCGGCAGCTCCCCTACCCTCTTCGGGCAAAGCATCGCGTGTGCGCGCACGTTCCGATTATATTAATGACTCCCTGCTAATACGTTAATATATTTCTGATTTGGAGCAAAAGGCTTACATAAAGAAGTGGCGGGTGCAGGTGGACTCGTGGACAGAGGCGCAAATCCGTGCTCACACCAAGCAGATTGCCTCAGACGCGTCATTGTCGCCATCACTCACAACTTTTTACGGCCGATTTACAAACGCCGGGAGTATTTCTATCGCTAATCCCGGGCTTATTCCTCCAAGCTACCTCTATCAGGGAGTTATACTGAACCTGCTACTCAGCGAAGAGCAGGCAGACGGCTGCTACTTGCCGCAGCACATAGTCCTCGACCCGGATTATCTTGTCGACGTCACGGCTATTTGCCATTGCTTCACCCACCATGGCGATGCTCCGGCCATGCATCTTCTGAACAAATTCATGCCTTCGCAGGCCAGCGCTGCCACAATGCTCGGCAACGTAGCCAACCAGTTCCTCGATGATTGCATCAACGCCCCGACAGACATTGACAGGGAAGTACTTTATCGAAAGTCGCTCAGCAAGGCTTTCTGCTCCGACCCTCTGAGCTTTTCCACAACCGAAGGCATAGACCAAACGTTCAGCAACCAGTGCTGGGCTCAGTTTGAGAATATTATGTCAGTTGTCGATGAAGGGCTTCCTGGAGCTGCAACGCTGGAAGCGGCATTCATCTGCGAAGCCCTTGGCATTCAAGGACGTATGGATTTCCTGAGTGGAGACCATAGGACTGTGATAGAGCTGAAGTCTGGCAAGGCCGATGAGTCGGCTCTGTATTCGAGGACAAAGCCGGCCTACAAGGATGTTGAGCCGCGATTCCGCTACGAGCATGCCATGCAGATGGCACTTTACAAAGAGGCGCTCTACTACAACGAAGGACTGCCATATGCCAAAGTGAGCACACAACTGCTCTATAGCCGCTACCCTGAATTGATGGACATCCACCTCGGACGAAACGATATCCACCGTGCAATGAATGTTCGCAACGGGATTGTTCACATTGAACATCTGCTCTGCAGCGACCCAAAATCACTGTTTGATATCCTTTCCGAACAGCATTTCAACACCGCAGGCACCCACGACCGCTTCTACGAGAACTACCTCCGTCCCCGCATCCTTGCTTTCATCAACCAGCTTCAAAATGCAGATCCGCTCACTAAAGCTTATTTTGAAGAGATGACGAAATTCGTGGAGATGGAGCAGTTCCTCGCCAAAACGGGCGTCGATGGCATTACGCTTCCAGCAGGCCATAAAGGCTTTGCCGACACCTGGCGTGCATCGCGACAAGAGAAGACAGACGCGGGCAGGCTGATACCTTCGCTCAAACTCAAAGGAGTGTTCGACGACAGGCTGCTCGTTTCGCTGAATGCTACTACCGATGCCCTCGATGAGTCGTCGAATTTCCGCGTCGGAGATATAGTTATGCTTTATTCTCAAGGAGCCACATCCACGCATGATGCAGAAAGCTATATCTTATGTATCGTGGAAAAGCTCACGGCAAACGGACTCAGCCTTCGTCTCAGATATCCTCAACACGACGCCTCAATGCTCCGCGATGACAACCTTTTCGCTATCGAACCCGCCCATGCCGATTCTGGCTACACGACCCTCTATCGCGGATTGTTTTCGTTGCTTACAACTGAACCTCGAAGAGCCCAGCTGATTACGGCCGGTCGTGCAGCCGAATTCGACCGGTCAAAAACGCTTACACTACCGATTGAAAGCACCAATCTGACCAGTCTCGTCCTCAGAGCTAAGCAGGCAAAGGATTATTTCCTGCTGGTGGGGCCTCCGGGAACAGGGAAAACCTCTATTGCACTTAAACAAATAGTTCTGGAATTACTTGCGGACAATAAGCCACAGAGCCTACTGCTTACGGCCTTCACCAACCGTGCTGTCGACGAGATTTGCACAATGCTTGAAGGCATTGCCGTTGATTATGTTCGCTTAGGCCCAGTTTATGCCTGCGCAGAGGAACACCGCGAGCACTTGCTACTGCGCAGGGCAGAGAAACACCCCTCGCGGAAAGAAATAAGAATGCAGCTGATGACTGCGCCTGTAATCGTCGGCACTATAACATCTCTCTCATCTGCAACAGAACTTTTCCGCTTGCGTCATTTTGACGCTGCTATCGTCGACGAAGCATCACAAGCCCTTGAACCTCACCTGATGCCATTGCTCTGTGCAACTGATTCGCAAGGACGAACAGCCATTGAGAAATTTATTCTCATAGGCGACCATAAGCAGCTGCCGGCCGTCGTAGTACAGCCGGAAGAAGCCAGTCGTGTAGCCGACAAACGCCTAAGGGCTATTGGGATTACCGATTGCCGCCGCTCACTTTTCGAGCGCCTCTATAGCCTTGCCATTCAACAGAATAACAATTATGCCATTGGACACCTGACTCGTCAGGGCCGCATGCACGACGACATTTCCAACTTCGTCAGCCACAACTACTACGAAGGCCAGCTACAAAGCGTACCACTACCCCATCAGACGGCTGCAGCGAGCAAAATCTACGGCACACACAGGATGCTGGCCGTCAACGTGGAGCCTGATTTAGAACGCTGTACGCCAAAGAGTAATCAGGCCGAAGCCACGGTGGTAGCACGCATTGTGAGTGAGATAGCTGAAACAACAGACGGACAAAGGAGTTTGGGCATCATTGTCCCTTTCCGCGGACAGATAATCATCATCCGACGCGCACTTGAGGCATTGCAAGTGCCTGAACATGAGAAGATAATTATTGACACTGTCGAGCGCTACCAAGGATCGCAACGCGACATAATCATCTTCTCTGCAACAATCCACACTCGCCGGCAACTCGAAATTCTTTCGCGCCCCGTAGTCATTCTTTCAGACCATAATAGTAAATCCCCATGCCTGATTGACCGCAAACTCAATGTCGCCATTACTCGAGCACGCGAGCAATTCATTCTTGTCGGCAATCTCGCCTTGCTGCGCAACTCACGCCCTTACGCCAACCTCATTGAACATTGTCAGTCCTGACACGTACTTATTTTATGTACTGAACGGCCCTATCCAAACATTTTATTTAAAAATAAAGAGCTGAGCGAAAAAAAAAGTGTGAAAACAACACCTCATATAAAAAAAAGCATTAACTTTGGAGCGAATTATGCAAGTAAAGCATATATTTACACTCCAAAAAGAATACATATTATACAAATCTTATTATTAAACCACTTATCAACATGAAAACTTTACTTAAAAGCATCCTCTCAGGAGCTGCCGTCATCGCTTTTGCAGCAGCTTGCACTGAGACCAAGACTAATGATGTGCAGCTGACCGCCAGCGGTCTTGACCCAGAGGCTTTTGTCGACACCATCGATGGTAAAGCTACAGCCCTCTACACGCTGAAGAACGACAACGGCGTAGAAGTGTGTATCACCAACTTGGGTGCGCGCATCGTAAGCATCATGGTTCCCGACCGCGACGGCAAACTCACAGACGTTGTTCTCGGTTTCGACAACGTCAAGCAATATGCCGACCGCGTCAACACTCCCAGCGACTACGGAGCAAGCATTGGCCGCTATGCCAACCGCATCGCAAAGCATCAGATCACCATCAACGGCGAAAACTTCGAACTTGTAGCCAACGACGGCGAAAACTGCCTGCACGGAGGTCCCACAGGCTGGCAATACGCGGTCTATGAGGCAGAACAAATTGACGACAAGACGGTGAAGTTCACCATCGTGAGCCCCGACGGCGACAATGGTTTCCCAGGCGAGGTGACTGCTACGACCACCTATACCCTCACAGACGACAATGCCATTGACATTCAGTGGGAGGCCACAACCACCAAGGAGACCGTCATCAACCAGACCAACCACGCTTACTTCAACCTCAACGGCGACTTCACCCAACCCGGCACGAATATGGTGCTATACGTAAATGCCGACAACTTCACACCGTCCGACGAGATTTACATACCTACAGGTGCTGTCGTACCAGTCGAAGGCACTCCTTATGACTTCCGTCAGCCTCGCGCTCTCGACGAAATTATCAACGACACGACGTTCGAACAGATTAAGAACGCTGGCGGTGTTGACCACAACTTCTGCCTGAACACCTACGATATGGACACCTTCCGGGGCGATGATTCACAGGTAGCAGCCAGCCTCTATAGCCCCGTAACTGGCATCCTCCTCGAAGTGTTCACCGACGAACCCGGCATTCAGGTATATTCTGGCAACTTCCAGGGTTCAGGCGCCGGCGCCGACCAGCCCCATAAACTTGGGCTAATCTACCCACGCCAGGTGAGCGTATGCCTCGAGAGTCAGAAGTACCCCGACACACCTCATCACCCCGAATGGCCGACGGCTAACGTAAAGCCCGACGAGACATACCGTAGCCACTGCGTTTATAAGTTCAGCGTCAAGTAGGCTCAAACCACCTTATTCTCTAATCTTTAAACCAAAAACTATAAACTATAAGAACACTATGAATTGGCATTCAAATGAATTCCTTTGGCTTGACTGGGCGGTGCTTGCGCTGGGCGTCATGGCCATCGTTTGGGCGGTTTACCGTGCCATCAAGAAAGACAAAGAAAAGATGAAAGGCGCCGACAGCCAGGACTACCTCTTCGGTAAGGGTGAACCTTGGTACATCATCGGTGCAGCTATCTTTGCTGCAAACATTGGTTCCGAGCATCTTGTCGGTCTCGCAGGCACAGGCGCAAAGGACGGAGTAGGAATGGCCCACTGGGAGATGCAGGGCTGGATGATCCTCATCCTCGGCTGGCTCTTCGTTCCTTTCTATCAGCTGTTGAACAACAAGATGGGCAAGATTATCACTATGCCCGACTTCCTCAAGTTCCGCTACACACAGCGCACTGGTTCGTGGCTTAGCATCATCACGCTCATCGCCTACGTGCTAACGAAGGTCAGCGTGACGGCTTTTACAGGCGGAATCTTCTTCGAGTATCTTCTTGGCCTGCCTTTCTGGTACGGCGCTATTGGCCTTATTGCCATCACGGCCGTGTTTACCGTCTTCGGCGGCATGAAGGGCGTCATGACGCTTTCAGCCATTCAGACTCCCATCCTCATTATCGGCTCGTTCCTCGTACTGTTTCTCGGACTCAGTATGCTTGGCGATGGCAGCATCTCTGCCGGCTGGAGCCAGATGATGGAAGTGTGCCGCAGCGCTCACGACGGCTTTGGAACGACCCACATGTTCCACACTGATCCTGCCGACCCAATGTATCCTCAGTTCCCTGGATACGTTGTATTCCTTGGAGCCTCTATCATCGGCTTCTGGTACTGGTGCACCGACCAGCACATCGTTCAGCGTGTACTCGGTCAAACCAAAGGCGAGGACAACTCTGTCGTCATGAAACGTGCTCGCCGCGGAACCATCGCTGCTGGATATTTTAAGCTCCTGCCAGTATTCATGTTCCTTATCCCCGGCATGGTTGCCTATGCTCTTTCGCAGAAGGCTGGCAGTGGTATTCTCATGGATATCACCAACACGCACGACACCGATGGAGCTTTCGCCATGATGGTTAAGAACATCCTGCCTGCAGGCATCAAGGGTATCGTCACCATCGGCTTCATCTGTGCTCTCGTAGCTTCGCTTGCCGCTTTCTTCAATAGCTGCGCAACCCTCTTCACCGAGGACTTCTACAAGCCCATGAAGAAAGACAAGAGTGAAGCTCACTACGTGCTCGTAGGCCGTATCGCCACCGTTGTCGTTGTAATTCTCGGCTTGCTTTGGATGCCCGTGATGATGTCTATGGGTAACCTTTACAGCTACCTCCAGGATATCCAGTCACTGATTGCGCCAGCCATGGTTGCAGTATTCACCCTTGGCATATTCTCCAAGAAGATTACGCCTAAGGCTGGTGAATGGGGTCTTATCGGAGGCTTCCTCATTGGTATGATACGTCTTGTGACGAACGTTCTCACCAGTTCCGGCAAGGATCCCATGTCTGGCTGGCTATGGGAACATACTACTTGGTTCTGGCAGACCAACTGGCTCATCTTCGAGTGCTGGCTGCTTGTGTTCATTGTGGTGCTGATGATTGTGGTCAGCTTCATCACGCCCGCACCCTCGCAGGCTCAAGTAGAAGCTATCACCTTCACGCCCGAGTATCGTAAGCAGATCCGTGAGAGCTGGGGGATTTGGGACATCGTGGCAACCCTCGGCGTCGTAGTCCTCTGCGCTTGCTTCTACTACTATTTCTGGTAACTTAATCTGAGAGGTTAGGAGAGGATTTTTTTCTTCTCCTAACCCCTTTTTCTATTTCATATTTCTACTATGTCACCTTCCTACTACAGTAATTATCCAAAGTTCCACGTTGCTGTGGATTGCATAATCTTCGGCTTTGAGCGTGGGCAACTTAAAGTACTTCTCCAGAAACGTCCATTCGAGCCACGTCAGGGTGAATGGTCGCTCATGGGAGGCTTCGTCAAGCGCGATGAAGACGTTGACGATGCTGCTAAACGCGTACTTGAGCAACTCACAGGTTTGCGTGACATCTACATGAAACAAGTTGGCGCCTTCGGCTCCGTCAACCGCGACTCTGGCGACCGCGTCATCTCCATCGCATACGTTGCTCTTATCGACATAGAGCGCGTAACCGACGAACTGAACCATGAGAACTCAGCCTATTGGGAAAGCATGAACAGCCTCCCACCCCTTCTCTTCGACCATAAGGATATGATTGATAATGCGCTTGGAATCTTGAGGACTCTC
Source organism: Bacteroidaceae bacterium (assembly GCA_017469685.1). Classification (GTDB taxonomy): domain Bacteria; phylum Bacteroidota; class Bacteroidia; order Bacteroidales; family Bacteroidaceae; genus Physcousia. The sequence continues at coordinate 20,755 of JAFUFW010000028.1, forward strand.
ATCAATCACCATCCGATCGGCTTCCAGATGCTTCCGCCTCTGTTCACCCTAACTCAACTCCAGCTTCTCTATGAAGCCATCCTCGGCGAGAAGATTGACAAGCGCAACTTCCGCAAGCGCGTAAGCGAGATGTCGTTCATCGAAAAGACCGATGCTATCGACAAAGTCACATCAAAGCGAGGAGCCGCTCTCTACCAGTTTAATTTCACTGCTTACGAGCAGGAGCCTAACTTCAAACTCTGAACTATCGTCATCACCGACATCTATCATATCCACACATATAAATAATATTAATATGTTAGAAGAACTAAAGCAGAAAGTTTTTAAAGCTAACCTCGACCTTGTAAAGCAGGGATTAGTGATTTTCACATGGGGCAACGTCTCAGGTATCGACCGAGAGAAAGGGCTTGTCGTAATCAAGCCGTCCGGAGTCAGCTACGATGAGATGAAAGCAGAAGACATGGTTGTTGTCGACCTCCAGACGGGAAAGGTGGTCGAAGGCGACCTTAATCCCTCGAGCGACACGCCCACTCACTTAGTCCTCTACAAGGCTTTCCCAAACATTCAGGGAGTTGTTCACACACACAGCACCTATGCCACCGCCTTCGCCCAGGCCGGGCGGGACATACCCAACATAGGAACGACTCATGCCGACTATTTCTATCAGGACATCCCCTGCACCCGCGACATGACAGAGGAAGAAGTTAAGGGGCAATACGAGCTTGAGACAGGCAACGTCATCATCGACGAGATCCTGAACCTCCGCAAGATTAATCCAGACCACACACCAGCCGTCCTCGTCAAGAACCATGGTCCCTTCGCCTGGGGCACTTCGCCTGACAATGCCGTTTACAACGCTAAGGTCATGGAGCAGTGCGCCAAGATGGCCTTCATCGCCTTCTCGGTTAATCCAGACTTGACGATGAATCCCCTGTTGATAGAGAAGCACTACATGCGCAAGCACGGCCCGAACGCATATTATGGTCAGAAAGGGCAGAAACATTAATTATATTACTCTATAAACATTACTAACTCAGACCCATGCCCCTATTTGGTCTACCCGCAAGCAAGGGTATATGAGAGGGGTTACAACTATGTATGAAAATCTTGAACTTTGGTGGGTAACAGGCGCACAGCTCCTTTATGGAGGCGATGCAGTAATCGCCGTTGACGCTCATTCCAAGGAAATGGTAGATGGTCTGAACGCCAGTGGCAACATTCCAGTAAAGATTGTCTACAAAGGCACGGCCAATAGCTCCAAGGAAGTGGAAGCCGTGATGCTGGCTGCCAACAATGATGTGAAGTGCGCAGGTATCATCACCTGGATGCACACCTTCTCGCCTGCAAAGATGTGGATCAAGGGTCTGCAGCAGCTGCAGAAGCCCCTGCTCCACTTCCACACTCAGTACAACGCCGAGATTCCCTGGGGAGAGATTGATATGGACTTTATGAACCTCAACCAAAGCGCCCACGGCGATATAGAGTTCGGTCACATTTGCACCCGTATGCGTGTGGCTCGCAAGGTCGTTTGCGGCTATTGGAAGGACGAGAAGGCACAGAAGCAGATAGCCGTATGGGCACGCGTAGCAGCCGGTGTCGCTGACGCTCACAACGTGCGCTGCCTCATGTTCGGTATGAACATGAACAAGGTTGCCGTCACCGACGGCGACCGCGTTGAGTTCGAGCAACGCTTAGGTTACCACGTTGACTACTATCCTGTCAGCAGCCTTATGGAGTACTACAAGAAGGTGACCGATGCCGAAGCCGATGAACTGGTTGAAGAGTACAAGAAGCTCTACACCATCAAGATTGACGAAAGCGGCGAAGAAGTCTATTGGGAGAAGGTAAAGAACAGCGCCAAGGCTGAGATTGCCCTGCGCCGTGTGCTCAAGGATGAGGGCGCTACCGCCTTCACCACCAACTTCGACGACCTTGGCGATGCCAATGTCGACGCTCCTGATTTCTGCGGTTTCGACCAAATTCCCGGTCTCGCCAGCCAGCGCCTCATGGCCGAGGGCTACGGTTTTGGTGCCGAAGGCGATTGGAAGACTGCCTGCCTCTATCGCACCCTTTGGGTAATCTCTCAAGGCCTGCCCACAGGTTGCAGCTTCCTCGAGGACTACACCCTCAACTTCGCTGGCGACCGCAGCTCCTGCCTCCAGAGCCACATGCTTGAGGTTTGCCCCCTTATCGCCGTTGAGGATAAGCCCAAGCTCGAAGTTCACTTCCTCGGCATCGGCATACGCAAGCAGCAGACCGCCCGCTTAGTATTCACCTCGAAGACCGGTCCTGGCATCAAGGCTACCGTCGTAGACCTTGGCAACCGCTTCCGTCTCATCTCCCAGGAGGTTGAGTGCATCGAGCCGAAGCCCATGCCAAAGCTTCCGGTTGACTCTGCCCTTTGGGTGCCCCAGCCCACGTTCGAAATAGGCGCTGGCGCATGGATCCTTGCGGGTGGCACGCACCACAGTGCCTTCTCCTACGACATCACCGAGGAGTATTGGGAAGACTTCGCAGAGATTACCGGCATAGAGTATGTCAAGATCAACAAGCAGACTAATATTGCCGACTTCAAGCAGACCCTGCGCAACAACGAGGTCTACTACATGCTCAACAAAGCCCTTCGCTAATCCCCATTCACTACGAATTACACGAATAATACGAATTTATTAAATTTATCTTTAGAGAGCCTGTCTCTGTTGACAAGATTCATTTGTATAATTCGTATTATTCGCATTCCAAAATAACAACCCTTTATGAGTTTAACCGCAAAACAAGTAATTGAGTCGGGTAAGGCCATCCTCGGCATTGAGTTCGGCTCTACCCGCATCAAGGCCGTACTCATCGACCCTGAGAACAAGCCCATAGCACAGGGCTCCCACACTTGGGAGAACCAACTCGTTGACGGTCTTTGGACCTACTCCACCGAGGCTATTTGGTATGGCCTGCAGGACTGTTATGCCGATCTGCGCAAGAATGTCCTGAAGGAGTACGATGTCGAGATTGAAGCCCTCGCTGCCATCGGCTTTTCTGCTATGATGCACGGCTATATGCCCTTTAACGCTTCTGGCGAAATCATGGTGCCTTTCCGCACTTGGCGCAACACCAATACAGGAAAAGCTGCCGCAGAACTCAGCGAACTCTTCAACTACAACATTCCACTGCGTTGGAGTATCTCTCACCTCTACGAGGCTATTCTCGACAATGAGGAGCACGTAGCCGACATCACCTTCCTCACCACTCTCGCTGGTTATGTCCATTGGCAGGTGACAGGTCAGAAGGTCCTCGGCGTTGGCGATGCATCCGGTATGATTCCTGTTGACCCTGCAACAAAGACCTACGATGCAACCATGGTCGAGAAGTTCGACAAGCTCATCGCTCCACGAGGCTTCACTTGGACCCTGCTCGACATCCTTCCTAAGGTTCTCGTGGCAGGTGAGAACGCAGGCTTCCTCACTCCCGAAGGAGCCTTGAAGCTCGATGTCAGCGGCCACCTCAAGCCAGGCATTCCCGTATGTCCGCCAGAAGGAGATGCAGGCACAGGCATGGCTGCCACCAACGCTGTTCGTCAGCGCACGGGCAACGTCAGCGCCGGCACCAGTTCATTCTCCATGATCGTGCTCGAGAAGCCACTTACCCAGCCCTACGAGGTTCTCGATATGGTAACCACGCCCGACGGTTCGCTCGTAGCAATGGTTCATTGCAACAACTGCACGAGCGAGATTAACGCCTGGGTCAAGCTCTTCAAGGAGTATCAGGAAGCACTCGGAATCCAGCAGAGCGCCTTCGACCTTTATTCCACCATCTTCAACATCGGTGCCCAGGGCGATCCTGACTGCAGCGGTCTGATGGCCTACAACTACGTATCAGGCGAACCTGTTACAGGCCTGATGGACGGACGCCCCCTTTTCGTGCGTTCTGCCAACGACAAGTTCTCCCTCGCCAACTTCGTCCGCGCCCAGCTTTATGGAGCAATCGGTGTGCTCAAGATTGGCAATGACATTCTCTTCAATGAAGAACATGTCAAGGTGGACCGCATCATGGGCCATGGAGGCTACTTCACGACACCTAAGGTAGGCCAGCAGATGCTCGCAGCTGCTCTGAACTCTCCCATCTCCGTCATGGAGACGGCAGGTGAAGGTGGCGCATGGGGCATCGCTCTCCTGGCAGGATATATGGTCAACAATGAGCAGCACCTCGCCCTCCCCGACTATCTCGACCAGGTAGTCTTCGCTGGCAACACGGGCGTTGAGATTGCCCCAAAGCCCGAGGACGTAGAAGGCTTCAACCGCTATATTGAGAACTACAAGGCCGCTCTGCCCGTAGAGAAGGCTGCCGTAGAGTTCAAGAAATAAGCGAGACAAATAAACTCCATGTCGAATATGAAAGTACTGCTTATCAACGGAAGTCCACGCGGCAATGGCAACACATACCTTGCGCTAAACGAAGTGGCAAAGACTCTTAACGAAGAAGGTATTGATACCGAGATAATCAGCATCGGCAAAAAAGCCGTACAGGGCTGCATAGCCTGTGGATATTGCGGGCGTGAAGGTAAATGCACCTTCCGCGACGACCTATACCACCAGATTATGCACACTGTCAAGGAAGGCATTGACGGTCTGGTCGTAGGCTCTCCCGTCTACTACGGAGGCCCGAATGGTTCTCTATGTGCGCTTCTCGACAGGGTATTCTATTCGCTCGGGGCGCATCTCAGTTATAAGCCCGGAGCCAGTGTTGTCGTCTGTCGTCGCGGAGGCGCCTCTGCTGCCTTCGACCGCTTGAACAAGTACTTCACGATGATGAATATGCCCCTCGTCAGTTCGCAGTACTGGAATATGGTCTACGGACAGACTCCCGGGCAGGCTGCCGACGACGGTGAAGGCCTGCAGACCATGCGCACCCTCGGGCGCAATATGGCGTGGATGATTAAGAAGCTTAATGCACGCGAGGATGGTCACCCGGCGCAGGAGCAGCGCGTCTGGACAAACTTTATTCGCTAAGTACATCCTCTAACCACAAGTACATCAACACAATAGCAACGACCGGCCTCAAGCGCGAAGCCGGTCGTTGTTGTTTTATTATGTGAAGTATCCCGAGCTAATGCAGCTTCGGATGGTTCGGCCAGAGGCTCAGAGCGGAAGTGACCGGCAGGCTCTTTCAAGCTTGTCGACGACAACTGTGGCAAGCTCAATGCGACCATCGGGAGCAATGAGGAAATAGCTTGGAATCCAATGTACACCGAAGTCGCGGGCTATGGTTGACTCACGCATAGGCTTCAGGTCACCGACTTGGGTGTAACGAATCGAGTATTTCTCCACCGCAGCCTCCCACTTGTCCTTCTCCGTATCGTGGCTCACCCCAACGAAAGCAACCCCCTTGGGCATGAGGTCTTCGCTAAGAGCCACCACACGGGACAGGTCCTTGCGGCAGTCGGGGCACCATGAGGCCCAGAACTCCAACACGACATACTGTCCACGCAAGCTGCTGAGACTAAACGCCTTGCCATCGATTGTGTTGACGGCGAAATCAGGTGCTTCTGTGCCGGGCCGGAGGAGGTCAACGGCATATTTGGCATCAGCATCGACGCTGTCGGCTTCAAGGGTGTCGACGGACAGGCTGTCTGTGTTCGTACCCCCTATCGTTGTCTGGCGGCCAGTGCAAGCAACGGACAGAGCCGTGACAGCCACAAGTAGCAAAAGAGATTTCGATTTCATATTCTTATGTTTTAAGTTCGGTTGAGTTTACTCCGTTCCCAGCTGAAGAGGTCAGCGCAGGCTGTGCGGGGCGCCTCCATCAAAGCCGCCGCCTATTTATTCTCTGCCACTTTACGAGCTTTGTAGCCAAACTTGTCAAAAGCCTTGATGAGATCGTCGGCCTTAGCCTTGTCGGCATCATAAATGATTGTCACACGCTGCCGCTCGACATCGGTCTCAATCTTCTTCACTCCCTTCTCGAAGCGCAGGTTACCTTTGATTTTCTTCTCACAGTTCTCACAGTGCATCTGCGGCTGAGTCGTCACCACTAAGGTCTTTATATCCTTGGCACACAGCGTTATCGCGGCAGCGAAAGCAACGACAAAAGAAAAAACTCTCTTATTCATAATCAGTGCGTTTTAAACTTGGTTCGAATATTCACATCAATTTTCTGCAAAAGTAGTCATATTTGTGGAATAGCCACAATTTTGATGCAAGAAAAATAATTTGAGGCGTTCTTTAAGACTCTATTCATACTTTTTTCATACTTTTGCACTCGGTTTTAACCATTTGCGCAATGATTGTCTTCGATATCAAACGATACGCCATCAACGACGGCCCAGGCGTTCGCACTACGATATTTCTCAAGGGATGCCCCCTCCGGTGCCTTTGGTGCCACAACCCTGAGTCATGGAGCCCGCATCCGCAGTGGATATTCAAGCAGAGCCGGTGCATAGGCTGCAACACATGTATGGTTCATCCGCACCAGATCGAGGCCATACAAGACCTTAAGACTGAGACTGTTGCCACAGAGGCTGCGGAGCGGTTCGAGGCCTGCCCGACCCTCGCCCTCGAACTCTGCGGGCGTCAGTGGCTCGTTTCTGAGCTTCTCGACGAAGTGGAAAAGGAGCGCGACATAATGTCCGAAAGCGGAGGGGGAGTAACTATCAGCGGCGGCGAGCCTCTGCTACAGGCAAGCACCCACACGGGCGATTCGCTCATAGATTTACTTATAGCCTTAGGACAGCGCGGCATCCATCGTGCGGTCGACACCACGCTCCATGCCCCGGCAGACATCGTAAGAGCTGTTGCCGAACACACAGACCTCTTCCTCGTGGACCTCAAACTGATGGACACTGCCAAGCACAAACGCTTTGCCGGCGTTGCTAATGAGCTTATCCTCGACAACACCCGGATGCTGTCTGAGATGGGCGCGGACATACAGTTCCGCATTCCGCTTATTGAGGGCATCAATGCCGACGAAGAGAATATCCAACAGGCGGCTACGTTCATAGCATCGCTCAACACCAGCGCGCCGACAGCGGCTTTGCCACACCCGCAGGTTGCACTACTGCCCTACCACGAGATGGGGCGCGACAAGCACAAGCGATTAGGATCATACTACAACCCACAGCGTGAGCCCATGGCAACACCATCTGACGCAACAATCAACCGAGTCATACATCAGTTCGCCGAACGAGGCATAACGACGCAGACCGGAGGATAACCCGAGCTCAGGAACGGCTGTTACTCCGCTGAAGGAAGGAGCGTGCGATAGAGGTTGCAGCCGATGAAGTTGCCAACGACTATGGCGACGTAGAAGGCGAGTATTCCTGTCCAATGCCGAGCCCAGAAGTCGAGGGGCACGCAGAGGTAGTAGAATGCGTCGGCTATGCAGTGGGGGAAACCGCACATGATGAAAAGAGGCACGCCAAAGAGCAGCGGAAGGTTCTTACCCTGACGGCCGAATGTTACGGCTGTCGTCATGATGAAGCCGCACCCGATGGCAAGCACGCCGCCACGCAGAGGACCTGTAGCCAAGCGCGCTTCAAGCACTCCCTGAGCCGTAGCCTGCAAAGGCATTGGCGAACAGCGGGCTATGAGCGCTACTGCCAGGCATCCGAGGATATTACCTATTAATATGAGAAGCAAATTGCCGAGCTCGCCCTTGCGGATGAACCCGGCCGTGCCCGTGTAGAGCTTCAGGCCGTAGTGAACTACGGTGAGCAGTCCGAAGGCGAAGAGCACAGCCCCAACAATACTTTTCTCCGCCAGAAAGCCGAAGCCGGCGATGCCGATGCAGATGCCTGCAAGGACGGAGGAGCGCAGGAGCCGAAGATATGAAGACGTATTCATAATGAAAAAAAATGGTTATTAAGAATTTCGCCGCAAAGGTAAGACAATATTTTAATATGCCTGCGTTATTGCTTGAAAATGTTTCACCTGATTGATTTAAAGGCTCATTAAGGGTGTGGTTACTGTCGAGAGCGGAAACAACTGATGCAACCTTTAGTTACGCCTCCCTTCCAAAGTGCCCCGGAGCAGCATGATAGCGTGTTTGCGGTCCCCTACCCTCGCGGACGAGGCGACCCTCGCTTACGAGCTTGCCGAGGAGGCGGGTGATCCGATTGCGTGTCAAGGTCTGATTAAAGGCGGCGGCAACGTCATGGTGAGTAATTGTGTCGCCATGAGCAAAAAGCCCTGTGAGACGAGATTCTATCTCAGCATCATCTATATTGAAAGCCTGGCCAAAAGGTACTTGCTCCACACCAAACCCACGCACTTTCGACAGCAGCTCGCGGTCGGGGGTGAACTGAAGTCCGTCAACGTGAACGCCTCGGCCGTGGTAATAGCCATCCTTCACCTCAATGTCGCCCTTCAGAGAGAGGCGGAACGTGCCGATGAACGGGAGGGTTACTGCATTGCCTTTCTCTAATGCATGCACCATGACATCATGCATAGTGCTCAAAGCAGCAAGCAGCTCCCCCCTTGGCAACGAGGAAGGCAAGCGGTACAGTTCTGTTTGAAACTCCACTGCATCAACCGTAGGACGACGCTCCAATTGGGGGCGCAACGATTTCAGCCAACGCTCGTCGGCAAAACCATCGGCATTTATGCCAGACGTTTCATGTGCTTGTAACTCAGTTTCTTCAGCAGGCAAGAGCCCACGCTTAGCAATCGTAAATCTAATAGCCATAGTCATTTTCAGTTTTAGTCTGTGTGGTCAAATCCACCTTTATGAATGTTTTACGCCGCAAAATTAATCTTTCGGCATCAAAAGTCCAAATTATTTGCCCAGAGAATTTACATTATATGATTGCTGCATCATGATGCAGCAATTGCTTCGTCGTGAAAAATCATTTACTGCATCATGATGCAGCAAACTTCATGATTATATTACTCTGGAATATCATTTGAGGCATAAACATTAATTATACATACAAAGTAGATAACGTCTGCAAGTTGGTGGAAAATAAAAAGTGGGAGGTGAATAGCAAAAAAAAGGCTATCACTAATCCCTAATCACCAATCTTTTATTATCTTTGCAGCGGAATATAATCAGGACATACAATAAACGCAAAAAAAGATTATGGCTAAAATTGTAACTCTAGGCGAGCTCATGCTTCGCTTATCACCTCAAGGCAACGACCGCTTCATCCAGACAGAGACCTTCCGCATTATCCCTGGCGGCGGGGAGGCTAACGTAGCCGTTTCGCTGGCCAACTATGGTCACGAGGCTTACTTCGTAACCAAGCTGCCACGGCACGAGATTGGGCAGATAGCCCTCAACGCCATGCGGCGCTATGGCGTTGACACACGCTTCATTGCCCGCGGAGGCGAGCGCATAGGGCTCTACTACGCCGAGACCGGAGCCTCGATGCGCCCGTCGAAAGTGATTTACGACCGTGCCCACTCGGCCATAGCTGAGGCTTCGCCCGAAGATTTCGACTTCGACGAGATTATGGAAGGAGCAGCCTGGTTCCATTGGAGCGGCATCACGCCGGCCATCTCTGACAAGGCTGCAGAGCTGACGCGACTGGCCTGCGAGGCTGCCAAGCGCCACGGCGTGACAGTAAGCGTGGACCTCAACTTCCGCAAGAAGTTGTGGACGAGCGAGAAGGCCATCTCGGTGATGCGGCCGCTGATGAAATACGTCGACGTGTGCATTGGCAACGAAGAGGACGCAGAGCTGTGCCTCGGTTTCAAGCCCGATGCCGACGTTGAGGGTGGCAAGACAGACGCAGCCGGCTACGAAGGTATCTTCCGCCAGATGCGCGAGGAGTTCGGATTCAAATATGTGGTCTCGACACTCCGCGAGAGCTTCTCGGCAACGCACAACGGATGGAAGGCCCTGATCTACGATGGAAACGCCTTCTACCAGAGTAAGCGCTACGACGTGAACCCAATCATCGATCGCGTAGGCGGCGGCGACTCGTTCTCCGGCGGCCTCATCCACGGCCTGCTGACGAAGCCCTCGCAGGGCGAAGCGCTTGAATTTGCAGTGGCTGCAAGCGCCCTCAAGCACACAATCAACGGCGACTTCAACCTCGTGAGCACAGAGGAGGTGGAAGCCCTGGCTGGAGGTAATGCCAGCGGAAGGGTGCAAAGATAAAGAGCCCGCCTACAGCCCTCTACTTGAAGGAGGGAAATCATGACTTTTCAAGAACAGATTATATATTATCATTAATGGTTGTACCCCCACGACTTACGCCAGAAAGTCACAAATAGACTGATGGCAACCACTCTCTCCCTACACGGGGGAGCGGGGAGGGGGACATTATATATGGCACGATTTGATAAAATGGCCGTAATGGCCAAGATAAACGAGGCACCTATGGTGCCAGTGTTCTACCACAAAGATGCCGAGGTGGCCAAGAAGGTCATCAAGGCTTGCTACGAGGGCGGCGTTCGCGCCTTCGAGTTCACCAACCGCGGCGATTTCGCACAGGAGGTGTTTGCCGAGTGCGTGAAGTTTGCAGCCAAGGAGTGCCCCGAGCTGGCGCTTGGCATTGGTTCCGTAGTGGATGCCCCCACAGCGGCTATGTACATTCAGCTGGGTGCCTGCTTCGTTGTCGGTCCGCTCTTCAACCCCGACATCGCCCCCGTATGCAACCGCCGCCAGATTCCCTACTGCCCTGGCTGCGGTTCGGTGAGCGAAATAGGCAAGGCCCAGGAATTGGGATGCGACATCACCAAGCTCTTCCCTGGCGACGTCTATGGACCTAACATGGTAAAGGGGCTGATGGCACCAATGCCGTGGTCGAAAATTATGGTGACGGGAGGCGTGGCACCCAACGAAGAGAACCTCACAGCTTGGTTCAAGGCTGGTGTGTTCTGTGTCGGCATGGGCTCGAAACTCTTCCCCAAGGACAAGGTGGCTGCCGAGGATTGGCAATACGTCACCGACAAATGCCGCGAGTGCTTTGAGATTATTGGAACGGCCAGGGGACGTAATTCTTAGCTTTGCTAAGCACCGCCTACCAACTCGAAGATACACTTGACCCTTCAAGAAACAATGAGCAGATTGTTGAAAGACAACTACTGCATGATTTCATTTATATCAAGACAAACAACTGAAACCAGAACTTGACAAACGTAAAAAAATGAGAAAGAGGGGTTATATAATCATTATTGCGGCGGCAGCGCTGGCGCTGACGTCGTGCGACTGGGCGAGCAGGATGTGGCAGTCGGTCGCGAACGACGGTGCTGAAGCCGACTCTACAGAGGCAACAGCCTACTGCACGGCAGAGTTCACCGACAGCATCAACGTGAACAATGCCGTAGCTTATCAGGAAATCCGGGCTGACTTCCCATCAGAAGCTGACACCAGCACCCTGGCACAGATCGTGCTCGAATGGCTCTGCAATGAAGTGCGCAGCCGCTGCTGGCCCGACCCCGAAGGCACGGGCTTCGACAGCGCCTTCGCCGTGGGCGAAGAGCTCGACAACTTTGCAGACAACGTTGTCACCACCTACGGTCGCAAAGGCCTCGAGCAGATGGAGGCCGACCTGCGCGACATGGCCCAGGAAGGCTACGAAGGATTCTTCTCTAACCGCCTATCAATAGAGCTTTTAGAGAGAAGCAGCGAGCGCATAACCTTCGCTCTCGAACACGACGTATATCTTGGCGGAGCACACGGTGGGCAGTATCTTTCGGGCACGACCTTCAGCGCCGCCAACGGCGAGCCGTTCACGTGGAAGCATTTCAATATGGAGAAACGCGCCGAACTGATAGAGCTGCTGAAGAAAGGCCTTATGGCTTATTTCAACAATGGTGCCGAAGAACCAATAACTACCGAGACTGCACTCCTGGAACAGCTGATACTCTACGACAACCCCGACACGCCCGAGAACGAATTGGAGTATGGTCTGCCACTGCCAGTCACCGCCCCTTGGATCACACGCGACGGTGTCTGCTTCGTCTATCAGGAATATGAAATTGCGGCTTATGCCTGCGGACGGCCCTTCGTGGTGCTGCCCTTTGAGGTCGTAGAACCTTTCCTTACAGAGGACGGACGTAAGTTTATCAGCTTAAAGTAGCACTTCAATTATGGCTCGTAAGACAGTAGTATTATTAGCTTTGTGCCTACTGCATCAAAATGCATCAGCGCAAGACTTTGTCAGCTGCGACGGCATCGTCGTGGGCCACGACATCAACGTGAACCCGCAGATGCCCGAAGCATTGCGAGCCATACTCGGCGAACGTAGGTTCGACAGTTCATACTCTCCTTCAACTTCACGACAAGCACCAAAAGCCCAGCGCATAAGGCGCTTCGACTCAAAGGCCGTCGCCAAGCGTATAGGACCGCTGTTGCAAACTGTGCAACATCAGGAAGAGCCCTTCAACAATCTGTGCCCATACTACCGCAACGCCTCAGGGCATCTCAGTCAGGAACGATGTCTTGCGGGCTGTGTGGCTACGAGCATTGAGCAAATACTCGCTTATTACAAATACCCGGAGGCGCTCGTTGACACGCTTCTCGGCTGGAGCACAGACAACTACACCATAGATGACCTGCTTCCTGGCACGCGCTTCGACTGGAACAACCACCTCAACGACTACCGCAATGGCTACACCGACGAAGAAGCTCAGGCAGTTGCACTGCCTATGCTGGCCGCAGGCATGGCTGTGAAGATGCGTTATGGCACAGGCTCTTCTGGAGCCAACACGTACCTCGCCGTAGAGCCTCTGAAGCGCGCTTTCGGCTACGGAATGGCCCGTTGGCACGACCGTTTACTCTACTCGCCCAAGCAATGGCATGAGCTCCTTCAGCACGAACTGGAGCAGGGGCGACCCGTGGCCTACGTGGGACACAATATGGAGATGAAAGGTCACGCATTCAACATTGACGGCGTAGACGAGCAAGGCTTCTATCACATCAACTGGGCCTACGGCGGAGCCTACGACGGATGGTTCGACCTCGACTGGCTTTGCCCATGGGAGAACTATGATATCATACAGAATAGTATTGCCTACGGCTTCTTTTGCAACCAGGGAGCACTGCTCATGCACCCCTCTGCCGATGCCCATCCTTTAGATGGCGACTCGCTCGATATTGACAACCTCGGCATTGAAGTGACGGGGTTCAACATGCTTCGCCAGCCTGACACCCAGGGCTATACGCCCACCGACTTCACCTTCACCAACCATGGTACGGCTGACGTCACATACACGTATGAAATCTTCACCAACCTGCCTACTGACACAGCCTTCTTCGAGCAGGCCGACTACATCGGTATCTCCGCTGTCAACGTCCCCGCCGGCGGCACTACCACACAGAGGATGTTCCTTATGTTCCATCAGGCAGGTGAGCGAACGCTGAGCATCTCTCACGACGACATCACCATTCCTTTCTCTACACCCGTGAGCGTTGCCGTTGGCGAGGAGGCATCACTAAGCTGGGATAACCTTAAGATGGAAATAGAGGAGCCGGATGATATGCAAGCAGGATCCACACTGACTGCACATTTCACAGTAGACGTGGCCAACCATAGCACCGGCATCTATGGCAGCTCCATCATCCTCTACTGCCTATATCCCGACGGTCATGAGGACGAAGACCTGCGCCATTTTGCAATTATAGACCTTCCTCCAGGCACAAGCCAGACATTCAGCGCGAGCTTCAGCCACCTACAGCCTGCCACTCGCTATCACTTTATCCTTCGCAGCCCCTGGACAATACGCAAAGAACTTGAATTTGACACCCCAGTAGCTACAAGCATCAGCTCACCATTAATAGTAAATCATTCGAGTAATGGCTTTGATGTGCTCGGAAGACCTTGGCAAAGGACAAGACAAGGCTTAATGATAAAAGACGGACAAAAATGGTTGAAGAGATAATCAATAAATACTACGCTGACAACCAACCTTTAAAAGAGATTCTGCTGCGCCATAGCCAGAGCGTGGCGGAAAAAGCCCTTAAAGTGGCTGAGCGCCATCCTGAACTCTGCGCCGACAAAACATTCCTCCAGCAAGCTGCAATGCTCCACGATATAGGCATCTTCCTCACTGATGCCCCCGGCATTCAGTGTTTTGGCACAGAACCTTACATCCGCCACGGACTCCTTGGAGCCGAGATACTACGTAGCGAAGGTTTTCCACGTCACGCCCGCGTGGCTGAGCGCCACACGGGAACTGGGCTTTCTCGAAAAGCCATTATCACGCAGCAATTGCCACTACCAGCCGAGGACTTCCTGCCTGAGACCATTGAAGAACAGATTATTTGTTACGCCGATAAATACTTCTCAAAGAGCCATCTCGAACGGGTTCGCACAGATGAGCAAGTGCTACTGAGCCTTCAGCGCTTCGGCAAGGAAAGCGTTGACCGCATGACAGCTTGGATGAATTTATTCGGTTAAAAAACTGAAAATACTTGCTTATGCGCGCGTAAAGCACTACTTTTGCGGCGTTTTTGGCGGCCTATTCGTTGCCAAGCCTTTTCAGTGAGTAATAAGTTAATATATATTTCACTCTTAGTGAGCCTACTGGCTATCATTGTCGCATCATGCTCCACGGCTATGCGGCAATCGGCTTCACAATCTCAGGCCGAAGCCTCGGCACGCGCAGCAACGAAGAAGCTGAAGGCCTCTACACAGGCCTCTGCAAGCACTACGAACAAGGCTGCTGATGCTATTCGTTCAGATGGAGACAGCACAGCGACAACTGACAGCGTCAAGCGAGTTAACCAAGGTGCAACAGAGGCTTTCGAGCAACTTGAGAATGCTTCAGAAGAGGGTGCAAATGCCCTGAAAAGATCAGTTCTTAACGAAGGCACAGACTCAGTCAACTCTTATTCCAATCAGCCTGACAGTATTACTACACGCCCCTATTCCGACATCTTGACGCGTGCAGATTCCCTCGGCAACGACTCAACGGCCGCCGACACCACACGTTTCATGATAGTGCATGGTGACACCGTTTATCTCGGCCGAGGAGGTTTCACGGGTACGGTAACCCAAGATATAGACTCCACCAAGCAGAGCAAGAGCGCCCTCGAAGCTGTGGTAGAATTTTCAGCCAAGGACTCTGTTACCTTCGACTACGCTAACGACCGCGTGAACTTCTACGGCGACGCCAAGGTTAACTACACCAACCTTGAGCTATCAGCAAACCTCATAACCATGGCCGTTGACAGCAGTGTGGTTCATGCTTTTGGTACTCGCGACTCGCTCGGGAACATGCTCACACCGCCTGTATTCAAGCAAGGCAACGACCAATACGAACCTGATGCCATTGCTTACAACTTCAAGACCCGCAAGGCATTCATCAACAACGTCTACACGCAACAGGGCGACGGCTATATGATAAGTCAGGAAAGCAAGCGCGACTCTGCCGGCACGATGTATGTGGCTCACGCCAAATACACCACCTGCGACGCTAAGCACCCTCACTTCTATCTGGCTCTCACGCGCGCTAAGGTGCGACCTGGCAAAGATGTGGTGTTCGGCCCAGCCTATCTGGTGCTTGAGGACGTGCCCCTGCCACTGGCCATTCCTTATGGTTTCTTCCCCTTCTCAAGCTCCTACTCCAGCGGCATCATAATGCCGACTTATGGCGACGAGACAACCCGAGGCTTCTACCTACGAGACGGCGGTTATTATTTCGCCATTAGTGACCGCGTAGACTTTAAGGCCTTGGGAGAAATCTACACCAAAGGCTCATGGGGCATCTCCGGACAGAGCACCTACAAGAAGCGCTACCGCTTCAGCGGATCGGTAAACTTCTCATACCAAAGAACCGTTGAGGGAGAAAAGAACATGCCAGACTATTCCGTGTCGAAGAGCTTCAAGATCCAGTGGAGCCACCGCCAGGACACTAAGGCCAACCCGAGCCAGTCGTTCTCGGCAAGTGTTAATTTCGCCACTTCGAGCTACGAGCGCAACAACCTCTCGTCTATGTACAACCCTCAGAGCCTCAGCCAGAGCACTCGCACATCGTCCGTAAGCTACTCACGCTCGTTTGCCGATATAGGTCTAACACTCGCCGCCACGATGAACCTATCTCAGAACGTACGCGACTCGAGCATCTCTATGACAATGCCATCGCTCAACATCTCACTCGCGCGCTTCAATCCTTTCAAGCGCAAGAAGAAAGTTGGTGCAGAGAGGTGGTACGAGAAGATTGCAATGAGCTACACGGGAACTATTTCGAACAGCATAGCAACGAAGGAGAACAGACTAATCCATGCCAGTTTTATCAAGGACTGGAAAAACGGCATGCGCCATCAGGTGCCTGTCAATGCGACCTTCTCAGTACTCAACTATATAAATATCACACCTTCGGTGAACATGACAGACCGTATGTACACCTACAAGGTAAACAGAAGATGGGACGAAAAGAACCAGCGCGAGGTGCCTGACACGGTCTATGGCTTCAACAACGTCTTCGACTTTAATATGAGTATATCTGCGTCCACAAAGCTCTACGGACGATACCAACCTCTGTTCGGCAAAAAGATTGAAGCCATACGCCACGTGCTCACACCCACGGTCAGCCTGTCCTACGCGCCCGACTTCGGAGCTGCCCACTGGGGGTACTATGGCACATATGTAAAGACGGATAAAGACGGAAACGTCTCAACTGTTACCTACAACCGCTACCAGGGTACGCTCTACGGAGCTCCGAGCAACGGCAAGACAGGAAACATTAATTTCGATATAGGGAACAACGTGGAGATGAAGATACGCGAGGAAGGCGACTCCACACGTAAGATTAGCCTTATCGACGAACTCGGAGCTTCTATGTCCTACAATATGGCTGCCAAGACGCGCCCCTGGAGCGACCTCAACACCCGCATCCGCCTGAAACTCTCGAAGAGCTACACATTCTCGCTCAACGCTCAGTTTGCTACATACGCTTATGAGATGGATGAAAACGGACGCGTCTATGTAGGCGACCGAACAGAATATTCATACGGACGCTTCGGACGCTTCCAAGGAATGTCGCAAAACCTTTCTTACACGATTAATAATCAGAAAATCAAGCTGCTCTTCGACAAAATAATGGGGCGCTCGACCGACAAGGACAACAACCTCAACGACGATGACGAGGACTACGACGAGGACGAGGACCGCGACATCAACGAATCGAATATGGACCCCGAGCTGACAAGAGCGCAGAAAGCTTCACGCAATAGAGGTCAGACAGGCGAAGTGGACGAAGACGGTTATTTACCATTCAAACTGCCCTGGTCAATATCTTTCAGCTACGGAGTCTCGATGCGCGAGAATACAAGCGGCAAATTCCATGTCAACCGCATGCGCTACGGATACAAGCTCACCCATACACTCAACTTTTCAGGCAACCTTCAGATAGCAACTGGCTGGAACATCTCATGGTCTTCAGGCTATGATTTCAACTATCATAAGCTATCTATGACCACGGCCTCACTCACTCGCGACCTCCACTGCTTCACGATGTCGGCCAGCATGGTTATAGCGCCATACCGCACATATAACTTCACATTCCAAGCCAACGCTTCAACCCTTGCCGATGCTCTCCGATGGAAAAAGCAAAGTGGCTATACCAACACGCTCCGCTGGTACTAACATTATTATAGCCCAACACAGAATAATAATAGTTTTAAGGATTAACACTAAAATGAAAAAGACTATTTTCTTCGCAGCCGTTGCACTGACAGTAACAGCCTGCAATAAGTCAAACGAATTTCATCAGACTTACGTACAGGACTCCTACAAGGTTATATTCGCCGATCAGACCTTAGACAGTGTCCAATACGTGACCACCGAAACACACTCGCTCACAAGCAACGCATCTTGGTGTCGGGTAGACAACTCCTACCAGACATCTATTAATGAGTATATCAAAGCACATCAGGGCATATATAAGCTCTCGGCTGGGCTCGCCTTCGAGCCCAACACTACAGGTGCACTCCGCACTGCAGCCGTGACCATAAATGCAGGAGAATACTCTGCAAGCTCAATGATTATTCAGCTTTGCAACCTCGAGCTCGCACGCCCACAGGTCGTGCTCAGTCCCGACCTCAGTGCCGACTCTGTGTCAACCCTCTTTTTAAATGGTATATCAGACACTGACAGCATTATGTTCAGGACTAACTTCCCGTGGACTCTCACCGTCCCAGAGAATTCGCCCATCACCCTTGAGCAAACCAATGGGCTGGCAGGCTTCCACACAATACGCTTCAGCTATGATCAAAATCCTCTTAGCCAAGCACGTAAAATGGAGATACGTCTCACCTCTGCAACAGGCTCCGAAGAGGATTCGAACATCACTACCATTATTCCACTCATACAGGCCACAAAGCCCACATCCAATTCTGACTGACACCCTTGGCACATGGAATCATAAACAGCAGTCCTGCTGGTCGGCTTTTTGTCATCTTTGTTTTGAGCCTTGCAATAAACACTGTTACGGCACAGGACGGGAAGCCCACGGCACTTGAGCACATCGGTTTTCAGCTAAGTGGCTCTGTGGCGCGTATAGTGCCACAACATGACTATATCAATAGCCTACTCCAATCCTACTCGTGCAACTATCAGGATGTCCGCATGCTTTGGCATACTTTGCCCTCCGACAGCAACGCCTTCGACCATAGTTTCCACTATCCTACGCTGCAGGTAGGTATCATGCACGGTGATTTCTCTGGCATACGCCTCCAACGCTTTGCTCCCGACTATATTTCACACCTCGGTCATGCCATAGCTCTCTATGGCGGCATGCAGATAGATTTCCTCCGTCGCGGCCGTTGGTCTCTTGGCTGCGACCTGCAAAACGGCGTTGCTTTTTTCACTGAGCACTACGATTACACGACCAACCGCGATAACGAAGTCATAGGTTCCGTGGCCACCATATACATAGGAGCATCCATTCAGACCCGTTTCCGCATCGCCCCCCAGTGGAGCGCAGGACTCTCTGCCGACTTCCGCCATTGCAGCAACGGGCATATCACACGCCCAAACCTTGGAACCAACACCATTAGCGGTTCACTCTCGCTGGCCTATGACCTCACGCAGGCGGCTGCTGACATACAAGCACCGGCACCTTCTGAAAAGGAAAAGTTCCGTCCAAAAGTCTTCGTAGACCTTAGTGCTGGAGTGTCGTTGAAATCCCTTCTCGAAGAATTTATGGTAGACCCTTCGGGCAACATCAAGACCTACCCAGTCTTCACAGCCGCCGTAGCCCCAATGGTGCGCTACCACCGCTTACATGCCAGCGGCCTTCAGTTTGACTTTATGTACGGCCAATATATCCCTCGCGTCCGCAAACTTGACGCCATACGTGGCCACGATGGCGAGTATCGTTACTCACCTTTCATTATGGGCCTGGCTTTGAAGCATGGAATCTACTATCGTCATTTCTCAGCTCACGCCGGAGCTGGCATCTATCTTCGGCATCGTACTGGACATTACACCGCAACAGAGGAGAGCCGCTTGTATCAGGTTTTAGGTCTCCGCTACAATATCCCGGCCACTGAAGATCGCCTCTACGTCGGCTACAATGTAAAAGCCCACCACCTTAGCAAGGCTGATTGCATGCAGTTTATGATAGGCTACCGCCTATGAGGCTCAGGCAATCTCTACGAAATCTTCCATGTGTTTGTCGACGTACACGGCCACCATTGCCGTGATGTCCTCCTCATGCTCAACGAAAGCATCATCCAGATCGTCAAATTCAGGGAAACGTTCAAACGAAGCCATGAATTCTTCATTAGTCATCTCAGCCGTAAGTTCTTCACCATAGCGTTCGAAGAGCTTACGGCCTTTATATATAAGATTAGAGAAATCATGCAGAACGCGGGTGCCGGCCTCCGCTTCCACATCCTCGCCCCACAGGCGCATTGCCTTAGCAAAGGGATTCAGGAAAACAAATGGTCCCAATCCATTATGTATAAGCTGAACGAATCCGCCATCGAGAACCTCCTCACGAAATAGGTGATAACCTACGAGCGTTATCTGCTCGCCAGTGAGCTGCTGCATGCTTGCGCCAGTGAGCTCACCGCCAATGGCCTCAAGAGTCTTGCCAACTACAAGTTCAAACAACTCATCGAAGCCGCTCTCAGCAGCCTTCACTATCTCTATCTCCGCTATCTTTGGTCTCATAATATTGATTAGTATTTAACTACGTTCCTTCTTTAACCCCAATGACACGTAATAACTCCTAATAGTTATGTTTAAAGTGCCTGTCAATATCCCGGCGATCCTCTTTCTCCTTCAGCGTCTCACGCTTGTCATAGCCATGCTTGCCACGGGCAATATTAATGTCGAGTTTGGCTCTTCCGTTCTCGTCGATAAACAACAGTGTTGGCACAATAGTCACGCCAGGACTCTTGGTTGCGTGCTGCAGGCGAGTAATCTCCCTGCGGTTGAGAAGCAGCTTGCGGTCGCGACGTGCGGCATGATTGTTGTACGTCCCGTAGAAATACTGGGCGATATTCATGTTCTTCACCCACACCTCACCGCCGATGACCATGCAATACGTGTCAACAAGGCTTGCCTTGCCCAGCCGGATGCTCTTAATCTCGGTGCCAGTTAGCACGAGGCCTGCCGTGAACTTGTCCTGCAGATAGTAGTCGAACTCAGCTTTGCGGTTCTTAATATTAATCGTTTTCTGCTTTTCTTTTGCCATATAATTGTGATTGTTAACACGAAGCCCAGCCCTCACGAGGACTGGGCTTCTTTTGTATTCTCAAGTCTGAAGCAGTCTTTCTTTGACTCATACTGAGTCATAGGTCAATGCCTCTTAAAGTCAATCATCTTAATAGCCGCCACCGCACACTCGGTACCTTTGTTGCCAAGTATCCCTCCCGTACGGGCTTCAGCCTGCTCCAAAGTATTGCATGTCAGCAGACCATAAACAACCGGTATCGTCGCCTTGAGGTTCAGCTCAGCCAAGCCTTGCGTCGTCCCTTGGCATATATAATCAAAATGAGGGGTGTCACCACGAATAACACAGCCTATAGCTATCACGGCATCCACCTGTGCCTCCCCTGCCATACATGCTGCACCGAATATGAGTTCGAAACTTCCGGGTACATGCTTCACCACGATGTCCTCGTCGGCCGCGCCATGAGCCTTCAGTGTCTCAACGGCAGCATCTGCCATGGAATAGGTGAAACGGTCGTTCCAATCGGCCACGACAATACCAAAGCGCATGCCTTGTGCAGAGGGAACCGTGGCAGCGTCGTAGTCCGATAGATGGTGGTAAGTGGTTGCCATAAACTATTTCTTCAAGCGGTCTGCTTCTTAGGGAAACTGAAATCTTACTTCTGTACGCGCTCGATATATTTGTCAATCTCCTGCTGCTGAACAGCCATTGAGTTGACATAGTCACGCTTCACCTGCTGATATAGCTCCAGGGCCTTATCAGCCTTACCCTGAGCCTCATAAAGCTCACCGGCTTGAATCAAATAAGTAGGCGAGAGGCTTCCGTTGTCGGCAGCCTTAGCGGCTTTGATTAGAGTGGAGATAGCCTTGTCATTGTCGCCAAGATTTGCGTATACGTTGCCGAGAGCGCCAAGAGCAGCAGGTGTGATGATGGCGTCGCCCTTTCCGCTGAAGGCTTCGAGGTACTTCTTAGCATCTTCCCACTTACCATCCTGGGCGTATGCCAGACCGGCATAGAGCTTTGCCAGGTTTCCAGCCTTCGTGCTCCCGAACTCATCGGCGACCTTCAGCAGACCGATGCAGCCCTGACCATCACCGTTGAGGGCCTTGTCGTAGTTGTCGACATCGAAGTATGTCTGGCATTTGGCGAGTGCATCGTTGGCCTTCTCAATGCGTGGATTGCGCACGTACTGCACATAAGCGATGATTGCAGCTGCCAGCACTACGATGGCACAGATGCCATAAACGATGTGCTTCTTGTACTTGTCTACGAACGCTTCAGTCTTTGTCACCACCTCAATGTTCTCAGGGGCAACGTTCTTGTTTTGTTTCTTTGCCATTGTTGTATGTTTGTTTAATTTATTAGTTCCTCTAATAATGATCCACACATTATTTTACCTACGCGCATGCGCACGCAAGCACGTGCCTGCAAAAAGCGGTGCAAAATTAGCAAAAAAGTTTT
Organism: Bacteroidaceae bacterium; assembly: GCA_017469685.1. Classification (GTDB taxonomy): domain Bacteria; phylum Bacteroidota; class Bacteroidia; order Bacteroidales; family Bacteroidaceae; genus Physcousia. The sequence goes on from JAFUFW010000028.1 coordinate 42,774, forward strand.
GTCCGCTAAACTTTTCCCTCTAATATTTCAACTTTTTTGAAGATATTGGGCGAAAAAGTCTTTTCTGAAGGCATTTTTTATATTAATTATTCCGTTTTACATTATCTTTGCGAAGAGAAAAAGTGATTTATCGTGATTCTACGCCAACTCTCAATCGTCAATTACAAGAACATCGCTCAAGCTGAACTAACGTTCTCGCCCAAGCTCAACTGCCTCATTGGGCTCAACGGCGAGGGTAAGACTAATCTGCTCGATGCGGTGTTTTTTCTTGCTCTTTGCAAGAGTTCTACCACCGCTACCGACAGCCTTTGCATCACCCACGACCAAGATTTCAGCATCCTCCAAGGCTCTTTCGAAAGCGAGTTGGCCGACAAGGAGGTCATTCAAATAGGCATCCGCCGCGGCCTCAAGAAGACCGTCCAGCGCAACAAGAAGGCTTACAAGCGTATGGCTGAGCATATCGGTCTGATTCCTCTTGTCATGGTATCCCCTCTGGATCAGCTCTTAATCCTCGGCGGCAGCGAGGAGCGGCGCCGCTTCATGGACATCGTGATTTCTCAGACCGACCGCCGGTATATGGATGCCCTCATCAGCTACAACAAAGCCCTGCAGCAACGAAATGCACTTCTGAAACAGGACGATCTTCCGCCCGATGATAATCTGCTTGCTCTCTGGGAAGAGGAGATGGCACGCTACGGCCAGATCGTATATGAAGCTCGAGAGCGCTTCATCACAACCTTCGTGCCTGTCTTTCAGGAAGCATATTCCACCATAAGCCAGGATAAGGAACAAGTCTCGCTGACTTATGTCTCTCATGCCCAGCGTGGTCCGCTGTTGGAAGTGATACAACGCGACCGCGCCAAGGATCTCGCTCTCGGCTACTCGCTCCACGGCGTACATCGCGACGACCTTGAGATGACTCTCGGAGGCTTTGCCATAAAGCGAGAGGGTTCTCAGGGGCAGAACAAGACATTTCTCATAGCCCTCAAGCTCGCCCAGTTTGAATTTCTCCGCCGTTCCGGTACGCAGACCACTCCACTACTCCTGCTCGACGATATCTTCGATAAGCTCGATGCCGGACGCGTTGAGCAGATTATTCGCCTCGTAAGCGGCGACCGCTTCGGGCAAATATTCATCACAGACACTAACCGCGAACATCTCGACAGCATACTCGCCCGTAGCGGCGGAGACTACCGACTGTTCAGCGTCCATAATGGCATAATCACCGAGACAGCATCCCACTCGCTCGACGACGACTACGAAGGAGCACAGCTATGAGACGACAGAAAACTGAGATGCTGGGGTCAGTTCTCAACCAACTAATGCGTGAGGAAGGGCTTGAGACGCCATACAATGAATGGCGCTTAATGGAGGCATGGCCAGAAGTCGTGGGACAAGGCATTGCGCGCTTCACCAGAAGCACCGAGATACGCAACCGCACACTCTTCGTGCGCCTCACCTCATCCGTCGTACGCCAAGAATTAATGTCCGGCCGCAAGGCGCTTGCCTACAGGCTAAACGAGCATGTGGGTGCACAAGTAATAGAGAATATCGTGTTCATGTAGTACGAACCCGATATTCTCTTTTCTAATTCAGCCCTACGCTTACGTAGCTTCGCTCAACGCAAGCACTACGGACGAAGCCGTGTCTTTCAATTGTCCTCTCCATACATCCGTGCCTTTTGTTCGCGGATGCGCTCGTCGCTGATGTAGTCGTCATACTCCATCAGCTTGTCGATAATGCCATTTGGCGTCAGCTCAATGATGCGGTCGGCCACGGTCTGAATGAATTCGTGGTCGTGCGATGCAAAGAGAATGTTACCTTTGTACAATTTAAGGTTGTTGTTGAATGCCTGAATGCTCTCCAGGTCTAAGTGGTTTGTAGGTGTGTCGAGGACAAGGCAGTTAGCGTTCTTAAGCTGCATACGCGCAATCATACAGCGCATACGCTCTCCGCCCGAGAGCACGTTAACCTTCTTCAGCACCTCCTCGCCCGAGAAGAGCATACGGCCCAGATATCCCTTCATGAACACCTCGTTGCCCTCGCCATACTGCATCAGCCAGTCCACCAGGTTCTTGTCGCTCTGGAAGAAAGCAGTGTTGTCAAGGGGCAGGTAAGCCGTGGTTATTGTCAAGCCCCACTTATACGTTCCTGCCTGAGCCTCACGATTGCCGTTGATTATCTCGAAGAGAGCAGTCATCGCGCGCGGATCGTGGCTTAGGAATACCGTCTTCTGCCCTTTCTCTATGTTAAAGCTTACGTCATCAAAGAGCACCGTACCATCCTCAGCGACAGCCTTCAGTCCCTCAACTTCCAGAATCTGGTTGCCCGGTTCGCGGTCCATTTGGAAGATAATGCCAGGGTACTTGCGTGTAGAAGGCTGAATCTCGTCTACGTTCAGTTTCTCAAGCATCTTCTTGCGCGAGGTGGTCTGCTTCGACTTGGCCACGTTCGCGCTGAAGCGTCGAATGAACTCTTCCAGTTCCTTCCACTTCTCCTCTGCCTTCGCCTTCTGGTTCTGAGCCTGGCGCAGAGCCAGCTGCGAGCTCTCGTACCAGAACGAATAGTTGCCCGCAAACATCGTCACCTTGCCAAAGTCGATGTCAACAGTGTGGGTGCACACTGCGTCCAGGAAGTGACGGTCGTGTGACACTACCAGCACCGTGTGCTCAAACTCCGAAAGGTACTGCTCCAGCCACTGCACAGTGTCCAAGTCCAGATCATTAGTAGGCTCGTCAAGCAGCAGATTGTCCGGCTCGCCGAACAGGGCCTTAGCGAGCATGACGCGCACCTTCTCCTTACCAGACAGCTCGCCCATGAGCATCCCGTGCTTCTTCTCCTTGATGCCCAGGCCGCTCAGCAGAGCGCCTGCATCGCTCTCCGCGGTGTAGCCGCCAAGCTCAGCGAACTTCTCCTCAAGCTCAGCCACGCGGATGCCGTCCTCGTCAGAGAAATCCTCCTTCATATAAAGAGCATCGCGCTCGTGCATGACGTCCCACAACACCGTGTGCCCCATCAGCACCGTATCCAGCACCGTCTCCTTGTCATACTGGAAATGGTCCTGCGAGAGAACGCTCAGGCGCTCACCCGACCCCAGCTCTATTGTGCCCTTGTTCGGCTCAAGTTCCCCGCTGATAGCCTTCAGCAGAGTCGACTTGCCCGCGCCATTAGCACCGATGACGCCGTAGATATTCCCGCTCGTGAACTTCATGTTTACGTCCTTGTACAGGACACGTTTGCCAAACTGAATGGCCAGATTGGAGACTGTGATCATGACTTTTTGAGGTTATGAGGTTATGAGGTTTGAGGAACCTTCAAATGTGAACATGTTAATGTCGATATGCGTTAACGTTTTAAGCGGCCGCAAAGGTACGAATAAAAGTGAAAAGTGAAAAGTGAAAAGTTAAAAATATATTCTCTTTTCACACTTTTCAGTAATTGTTGTTTCCTATGTGCTGTGATTAATACCTCCGACCCTCACGGAAAAAGCACCGAAGGCACTTAACACACGGAGATTATTCATTAATACTTATTACATGGGTTTATGCTCCTGCTGAGTTACGAGTTATGCCCACATATTCACATTGTCGCCACAGACCCTCTTGAGGGGGGTGTAAAAAACCCTTAAGGGTTTCGGGCATAACCCATGAGGGTTTTGGCAATAACCCTTAAGGGTTTTTGGCGAAACCCTTGGGCCTTTTTTCCTCAACATTTTGCTAAAGCAAAAAAAACTCCAAGAAAAAAGTTCGGCGTATTCATATTTATTGTACCTTTGTACCAAATATTAACTAAAACAAGCTTTTCTTGATGAAACAATCTCTCAAGCTTCTACTTACTCTTGCAGTCACGCTTGCCTTCGCCACGAGGGTTTCTGCACAGTTCGACACCCCCGTGAAAACATCGGTAACCCAGAAGCCCGTGAACGGAAAGGCTGATTTGGTGGACCTCGTCTTCTCGTTCACCATCGACCAGGGATGGCACGTCTACGGCCCCGACAACAGCGGAGGTCCTACGCCCATGGCCATCAAATTTGAGAACATCGAGGGCGCTCAGCCCGAAGGTGCCCTGCGCCTCTCCCCTGCCCCACAGCGCATCATGGACCCCATCTTTGAGTGCGAAGTGACATTCGTAGAGCGACAGGCCACAGCAACCCAGCGGCTGAAGCTTAAGGGGGGCGACTGGAAGGCTATAGGCTACCTGACTTATGGCGCATGCAACGACGTGAACTGCATGCCTCCGACAACTGTTGAGTTCGACGAGAAAGGTTCGGCGAAACTAAAATCTGAGACAGAACAAACCTCTGTCCCCGCCACTGCCGCAGATGAGGCCGCGCTGGCGCCCGACAAGATGGAGGAAGCACAGCCGGATAAGCCGACAGAAGGTGAAATACAGGATAGCAATCTGGTGGCAAACAATACAGCGCTACCGCTCGACGGGGAGCGCAGCCAAGGGCTATGGGCGCCTGTCATCGACGAGCTCCACGCCCTGGATGATGCCTCCGACACCAGCTCACGCTCGCTGTGGGGCATATTCTTCTTAGGCGTCTTAGGCGGACTGATAGCGCTGCTGACCCCATGCGTATGGCCCATAATCCCGATGACAGTGTCATTCTTCCTAAAACGTTCGAAGGACGACAACCGCAAAGGCATCAAGGATGCCATCTTATACGGACTCTCCATCGTAGTAATATACGTAGGACTTGGGCTGCTTGTAACGCTCATCTGGGGGCCGTCCTCGCTCAATGCCCTGTCTACCAACGCCATATTCAACCTATTCATATTTGCGCTTCTCGTTGTCTTCGCCGCCTCATTCCTCGGCGGGTTTGAAATAACACTGCCCTCGTCGTGGTCAACGAAGATGGACGAGAAAGCCTCCTCAACCACTGGGCTCCTCTCGATATTCTTCATGGCCCTGACACTGGTGCTGGTCAGTTTCTCATGCACAGGCCCCATCATAGGGCTCCTGCTCGTAGACATGGTCACGAGCGGCTCTGTCGTGGCTCCGACGGTGGGCATGCTCGGCTTCGCACTGGCGCTGGCTGCGCCGTTCACGCTCTTCGCCATGTTCCCCACATGGCTTAAGTCTGCGCCTAAGAGCGGCAACTGGATGAACGTCATCAAGGTGGTGCTCGGCCTTGTGGAGCTGGCTTTCGCGCTGAAGTTCCTGAGCGTAGCCGATCTGGCCTACGGCTGGCGCCTGCTCGACCGCGAGACCTTCCTCTGCCTATGGATAATGATATTCGCGCTCATGGGCTTCTATCTGCTCGGATGGATACGCCTTCCGCACGACGAGGACGAGTATGACGACGAAGGCAACGTCGTAGCTCGCCAGAAAATAGGCGTCACGCGTTTCCTCTCAGCCCTCTGCGTGCTGGCCTTTGCGCTCTATATGGTGCCAGGATTGTGGGGCGCTCCGTGCAAGGCCGTCAGTGCCTTCGCCCCGCCTATGTGGACCCAGGATTTCAATCTGAACACCAACACCGTTGAAGCCGTATATACCGACTACGAACAAGGCTTCGAGGCCGCACGCCGTGCAGGCAAGCCCGTCATGCTCGACTTTACAGGCTTCGGCTGCGTCAACTGCCGCAAGATGGAGGCAGCCGTATGGCCCGACGCTCGCGTGAAGCAACTCATGACTGAGGACTACGTGCTCGTGAGCCTCTACGTCGACGACAAGACACCTCTACCAGAAGCGGTGGAAGTGACCGAAGCCGACAGCACTGTGCGAAAGCTACGCACCGTTGGCGACCGTTGGAGCTACCTGCAACGCTTGAAATTCGGAGCCCAGACGCAGCCCTTCTACGTCCTCTGCGACCTCGATGGCCACCCACTCGCCGGCTCCTACAGCTACAAGGAGGACATCCCTGCCTTCATAAGCTGGCTCGAGAGCGGGCTGAAGAGGTTCAAGACCTTGAAAAATAAATAATGTGCCCCTTGAATAGACTGAACCGATATATAGAACTTTATAATTGAACAGTCTAACAACTAACAACATACTTACTATGAAAAGAATCCGATTTGCAATCGCAGCTCTTATAATGAGCATGACGATTAACGCCGTAGCACAAGATGATGGTTGGGACCGTGAGAAATACCCCGACCTGCCAAGCCCACGACCTACGGTAAACATGAAAGCAGCACGCAAAATGATCAAGCGCATGAACGAAAGCATTGCTGCGGGCAAGGTGCGCCCAGACCACATCAACAATGCCCTCCAGCCATCGTTCCCGCCAATCATCAACCAAAGCGGAGGCTCATGCGGAGCTGCATCAAGCATCTACTACCAGTTCACCAACCAAATCAACACAGCTCGCTTCACCGCCGCCGACACCGATGAGCGCCGCTACGCAACCCACTTCCCGTGGATGCTCAACACTAACAGCCCCACCGGAACAGGCTACGACCGACTCGGACGCGACGTAGGCATCGCCAGCGTTGCCACCTACGGAGGCACAACCTACAGCCACATCTATGGCAACTCCGGACAGGACGACCAGGACGACGACTGCGGATGGATGCAAGGCTACGACAGCTGGTTCGCAACCATGCACAACCGCATTCTCGCCGGCAATAGCTTCCCCTTCCACTGCGGAACCGAGGAAGGACGTGAACTCGTGAAGAACTACCTCTGGAACCGTTGCGGCGACGACAGCTACGCATCGGGAGGTATCTGCGGCATCGGCGTGGCTGCCGGACCATTCGAAGGCTACATCCCCAAGACAGAGGCCAACGAAGCCGCCGGAGTCACTGGCATGAAATACATCACCGACTGGAACGAGACCTACAACCACGCCATGACTATCGTAGGTTATGACGACCGCGTAGAATTCGACCTCGACGGTAACGGAGTAATCGGAGAAGAGCGCAACTCCAACGGCGACAATGAGGTGGGCGCTTGGATTATATGCAACTCATGGGGCGACGGCTATGCCAACAACGGCTTCATTTATTGCCCTTACGAGAAATCGAACTGCGTCAAAGGCTGGCCTAAAGAGAGGAGCTTCACTCCTGGCTACTACGATGTCATCCGCGACTACCGTCCTCTGCGCACGCTACGAGTGAAGATGGAGTACAGCCACCGCTCCGAGATCTCGCTCAACGTAGGCATTGCCCAGGATATCAATGCCACTAAACCCGAGAAATCCATCACGCTGACACACTTCAACTACTGCGGCGACGGCAATAAAGGCAAGACAAGACCTGCCCCAGAAGTGCCAATGCTGGGCCGATGGTCCGACGGACAGCTACACACCGAACCGATGGAATTCGGATATGACCTTACCGACCTCACTGCCGACTGCGACTTCTCACGCCCGATAAAATACTTCTTCTGGGTTGAGACACGAAGCTGGGGCACTGGCGAAGGCAAGATCCACGAAGTGAGCGTCATCGACTATAACATAGACCGCAAAGGCGCTGAGGTGCCTTTCCCAATCGCAGAGCCAATAGATGTGCCCAGCGCAGGCAAGAAGACAGAGTTGACAGCCGTCGTGAGCACAGACTACGTGCCCGAACCGCGCAACCTCGTCATCACCGGCACTCAGCTCTCATGGCAGGCACCCTCTGGAAGCCGCTACGAACCCGAGTCCTACAAAATCTACCACAACGGAGAATACGTAAAGACAGTCGCTGCCACAGAGCTCTCGACATCAATCGAACCTGCAGGCTCATATACGGTTAGCGCCTTGTACAGTGTGGGCGGTTACGAGAATGAGAGCAGACAGTCGACGCCTGTTGCCGCTGGTGGCAGCCAGGACGAACTGACGACCAACACCTTAGCGCTGATGGAACCAGGCTCAAGAATCGTCATACCAGACCTGTCAGAACAAGCTCTCGAGAACTTCACCATTGAGTTCTGGGTGTGGCCAAACCAGAGTGTAGCCTCCGACAGCTACGGCTTCCGCATCAAAGCTGACACCACACAGTTCTTCTTCAAGATTACAAGTGGTAACCTAATCGAATACGGAAACGACGGAGGCTCATACACTAAATGCACAACAGCCTTGACGAGAACAAAGATCAACCATATTGCCATCGTCAACTCTGGCCTCAATGCAAAGCTCTACATCAACGGAATCCTGAAAAACAACTGGAGCAACAGCTATGGCCACTACGGCATAAAAGGCCCTTCGCGCCTCGTCATCGGCGAGACTGAGGGAACGTCGAGCAACTACAAAAAGGTCTACGCAGCTCCATGGAACGGATATCTCGACGAGTTCCGCTTCTGGAAGCGCGCCCTCACAGCATCCGAAGTGAAGGCTTCCTACACAAAGGACGTGGCTCAACCCCGTATTTATGGCGACTTGCTACATTATTATAATATGCGCACGCGCGTGAGCGACGACGACCCCGACCAATTTATGCTCGTGGATGCCTGCGGCAATTGCGACGGCGAGATCGTCGGTGCTGAGCACTTCAGCCTTGAGGATTACGCGCTCGACGACAAGCACAACCCCATCACCACTGATACCAAGGCCGACTTCACGGCTGCTGCCACAGCGGTAGTGGGCAAGCCTTTCAGCATCCAGAACAATAGCAACATCAACACAGCCCAGTGGGATTGGACCTTCACGGGAGCCGACGTGGAGACACTAAGCGGCACTACGAGCCCAACCATCGTATTCAATCAGGCTGGCGAGCAGACAATTACGCTCAAGACCACGACACCCTACGGCACGACCGACGAGAAGACAGCGACTGTCAACGTAGAGCCTGCCGTAATGCCCACCGTGGATTTCACTCTCCCCGACGGAGACATCCCTGCTGGCACGCACGTGACATTCGTAAACACCTCATCGCCCATCGAATCGGCAACCTACGAATGGAACATCGAAGGAGCTGAGAATCCGGTGGTGAAAGCCACTAATGCCGGAGCCACGTTCAGCGAGACCGGCGACTTCACAGTGACCCTCACCGCCTACTCCGGCGGACAAAGCGCCAGCGTAAGCAAGACCATCAGCGTCGGTGCCGTAGCTCCCGAAGCTGCGTTCAGCCTCAGGAACAATGTCGTCCTCAAGGGCGAGAGCGTTGATCTGATCGACGAGTCGCGCTTCTCACCCAAGCAATGGACGTGGGACCTCTCGAGTGCCGTTGAGATTTACCGTCTGCAAGGACAGGACAAGAGCTTCACATTCGAAGTGCCGGGTATCTACGATGTCACTCTCTCGGTAGCCAACTCAAAGGGTACAGACCAAGTCACACGCAACAAAGCCATCACTGTCTGCAACGCCGACGGTGAGCATGGCCTGAAGTTCGACGGCGAAGATGACCTCGTGACGGCCGCTTCACCCTTCCCTGCCGGCCTGAAGACCTTCACTATCGAATGGTGGATGTTCCCTGGACGAATCACCGACAAGGGCAACCACATAGGCGACAAAGCCTCTACGTTCCAGCTGTGCACCATGCCCAAGGGACAGATTGCGCTAACCATGAACGGCGAAACCCTGCAGAGCGATGAGGGCACCATCATCAATGATGAATGGCATCACTACGCCATCACCTTCCGCGGCTACACCAACTACGGTACAGCTACGTTCTACCGCGACGGCATCAGGATCAGTTCCGGCAAGATTTCCTCGACCAACGTAATGCCTGAGCTTGATAAGTTCACTATCGGCGGCACCGAGCAGCCTTGCAACGCCATGATTGACGAACTACGAGTTTGGAACTATGTCATCAATGCAAAGGATATTCTACCAATTGCCAACGAGCCTGTTGCCGACCCGGCATCCAACGAAGCTCTGCTCCTCTATTGGGACTTCAACCAGGATTCGGGCGACGTTGCCGACCGCTCAGCTAACGGCATCACCGGCATACGTCAAAACTTCGGCCCCGACGGCGACGCCTGGGAGAATAGCCTCGGCATCTTCTGCCTCAACCCCAAAGGCACCACAGCGGACGTCACAGCTACTTACCTCAAGAACTACAAGCATCCGTTCAAGACAGGAACTGGCACTGTGAACCCAGCCAACAGCTCGCGCTACCTGAAGTTGCTCATGAACAAGTCGACTTCGCCATGGATTCAGAAGAACAACGTCAAGAAAGGAAGCATTCTCACTGAGTGGCACGTTGATGCTCAGAAGAACAACTACCTGACCCTTGAGGACACTTATTCCGGATTCGAGGAGGTTATCAAGGATCTGATGATTTTCCAGACCGTGGAGTTGCCTGCCGGCGAATACACCTTCACAGCCGACCGCGACGGCGATGACTACTACTACAACTGGCTCACAGACGGCACATACGTAGCAGCTGCTGCCGGCGACGAACTGCCTGTGACCGATGCGCTGGCCACTGATGCGCTGGCATGGGCCAAGCTGTCTGAGTCGCAGTCCATCAAGTTCTGCTTAGACGAGCCAACGACGGTAAGCCTTGGCCTCATAGCTAACATGAGCGACAAGAAGTGTGTGGCCGTGGGTAAGTTCGTCTTGCTGCAAAAAGCTATCATAGAAGTCAACGGCACAGACTTCGACGGCGTGAGCGAGCCTACGCTACGCACAGAACAGTCACTGCAAGCTACGGGCGGCCTGGGCTGCATCAACATCCGCGTGAACAAGCCTCAGCGCGTAGCCGTCAGCGACCTCTCCGGCAAGCTTGTCTTCCGCGACTGGCTCGACTTCGATGCCCGTATTCCAGCGAAACGCGGTATCTATGTCGTAAACAATCAGAAGGTCATTGTGAGATAAGCTTAGACCTCGCTTTGTAGAAAGCGACCAAACACAATAAAGAAGCCCGCCGACAAATGGATGTCGGCGGGCTTTCTGTTATTCAGGCTTAGAGTTAACCGAGCTATTAACAGAGTGCAAGTTAAAGAATCTTTTCGAGCTTGGAGATGTTCTCAGCCACCTGTTCGTCAGTGACCTCATAGTTCTGCAGGTTACCGGCCAGATACTGATCGTAGGCACTCATATCGATGAGCCCATGTCCGCTGAGGTTGAAGAGGATGACTTTCTCCTCACCCGTCTCCTTACACTGAAGGGCTTCACGTATGGTAGCAGCGATGGCGTGGGCGCTTTCGGGCGCAGGGATGATGCCTTCGGCGCGTGCAAAAAGCGTTGCGGCATCAAAAGTCTCGAGCTGAGGAATGTCAACGGCTTCCATCAAGCCGTCCTTCAGCAACTGACTGACAATGACACCGGCACCATGATAGCGTAGGCCACCGGCATGAATGTTGGCTGGCATGAAGTTGTGGCCAAGGGTGAACATGGGCAGCAGCGGAGTGTAGCCGGCCTCGTCGCCGAAATCATACTGGAATTGACCGCGTGTAAGCTTCGGGCACGACGATGGTTCGGCAGCCACGAAACGAGTTGTCTTGCCATCAAGGATGTTGTGGCGCATGAAGGGGAATGCAACACCGCCGAAGTTTGAGCCGCCGCCGAAGCATGCAATGACCACGTCGGGATACTCGCCTGCCAGCGACATCTGCTTTTCGGCCTCGAGGCCGATGATTGACTGGTGCAGGGCTACGTGGTTGAGCACAGAGCCGAGTGTGTACTTACAGTTCGGCGTTGACATGGCCAGCTCTATTGCCTCTGAGATAGCAGTCCCGAGCGAGCCCTGGTTTGTCGGGTCGCGTGTGATAATGTCCTTACCAGCGCGCGTCGACATAGAGGGCGAAGCTTCTACGGTAGCTCCGAAGGTCTGCATAATTGAGCGGCGATAGGGCTTCTGGTTATACGAAATCTTCACCTGATAGACGGCACACTCGAGACCGAACACCTTGGCGGCATAGGAGAGAGCAGCTCCCCACTGACCGGCACCCGTCTCAGTAGTAATGTTTGTGACTCCTTGAATCTTGTTGTAGTAAGCCTGCGGGAGGGCGGAGTTGAGCTTATGACTACCAACGGGGCTTACGCTCTCGTTCTTGAAGTAAATATGCGCGGGTGTGCCCAGAGCCTCTTCGAGTCCGTATGCACGCACGAGTGGCGTGGAGCGATAGTATTTATATTTCTCGCGCACCTCTTCGGGGATATCTATCCATGCATCGGTCTGGTTCAGCTCCTGACGGGCCAGTTCCTCTGCAAAGATTGGGAAGAGGTCCTCAGCCTTCAGGGGCTGCTTCGTTCCGGGATGAAGGGGCGGCAGCGGCTTGTTGGGCATGTCAGCCTGAATGTTGTACCACTGAGTTGGAATCTCGCTTTCGGGCAAGAAGAAGCGTTTCTGTCTGTTGCTCATAATAAAGTGTTGTTCTTTGTTAATATGAATGATAAAGTTGAAGATTAGTTAATAATCTGATGCAAAGGTAGGCAATGTTTTTAAAAAGAGATTATGGTTTCATATTTTAAGCACCAACGGGCTTAAAATATCAACGAAATTCCTTTTTTATTACTATTTATTTGCTACGAAGCCCAATTAAGCGTATATTTGCGAAGTTTTATACGATTTGTTGGATTAATTATAATTATTATGGTAATGAAACGAACATCATTCATTCTCCTTGTAGCCTTTTGCGCTCTCTCCCAGACCCTGCACGCTCAGACCGCCGACCGCCGCGTGTTCAATCACATGGCCATAGGCCTCTCTCTTGGCACTGACGGTATCGGCTTTGACGTGGCAATGCCTGCCACCGAATTCTTCGACCTCCGTGTAGGCGCTTCCTTCCTACCCAAGCTGAAATTCTCTGGCGACTACGACATAGACTCAGAGAGCGCTTCAATAACGGCCGATGAAGTGACCATAGAAGGCAAGATCAACAAGATGGACGCCAAGGCTCTTCTTGATTTCTATCCTGTGAAAAATGGCATTTTCCGTATCACTGCAGGAGCTTACATCGGAGGAAGCAAAGTGCTCAGTGCATACAACACCAGCGAATTTCTTGCACGTGAGGACTGGGGTAACACGGGTGTCAAGATTGGCGACTATCGCGTAATGTCAGACGAACAAGGCAACGTGAAGGCCGACATCAAGGTGAATGCCATCAAGCCCTACCTCGGCATCGGCATCGGACGCGCCGTTCCCCGCAATAAGCGCATAGGGGTTATGGCCGACCTCGGTGTGCAGTTTTGGGGAAAGCCCAGTGTGTGGGCCAACGCAAAGGATGATTTTGGCGACATCCACTATACGAAGCTCGAAAAACAGGACTTCTCAAAGGACCAGAACAACAGCGCTGATGCGAACAAGGCTATCGATATCATGGAGAAAATATGTGTCTATCCAGTGTTGAGCATACGCATCTGCGGCCGCATCTTCTGACCGGCATCCTCCACTAAAGCCATCTGACGCAAGACACCTATCAAAGTATATATATATTTATGTCATAACAACAACAGCAATGAAAAAGTATCTATTCTCAGCCATTGCAATGGCAATGATGTCGGCAACCTTGCTCTCTTGCAGCAACGACGACAACAACAACGACAACAGCGGCAGCTCCACAATGCCCACACCGCAGTTTGAAAGCCTTGTGACTAATATTGTTCTCGACGAACCCGTCAAGGTCCGCCCGAGTCTCGACGAAGGGCGACAACTCGAGCTCTCAGAGATAACATTAGCCGAGGACGGCATCGTATTCTTCCAAATCAAGGATATCCGCATTGACACTGAGACCGATAAGCCCGTTCCAACAGATGAAGACAAAGTCATTGTAGTGCCTGATAAAGCCAAGAGCTTCGACGGCAGTAAGCTGGTGCTCGAGAAACACGGCTCTATAGAAATCATCGAAATAACGAGAGCAACCATTATCGCTCGCGTCAATGTTAACGTACAGCTTGATGTGCCTGGCTATGGTACGGTAGTCTTCGAGACTGAAGCCGAGAACCTCCCCGGCGCCACCGTCAACAAACCCACCACCCCAACCGACAAGGCCCAACTCGACCTCTTCCGCACTTGGAAGATTCGCGGAATAATGTGCGATATCACTGGAGACGTAACAGTGTCGAAGGAATTCACTGGCGGCTACCTCAAGCCCATCTGCGACGAGGCTATCCGGCAGGGAGCAACGCTGACTGAGGAGGAACAGGCGGAATTCAACAAGACTATCCAAAGCATCACCATCAGCCGCGCAGGTATCTTCAACATAACCTACACCGATGGCACCTGCCTCGCCAACACCTACACTTGGCAAGCTGGTCAGACCTCTTTCAATATAAGCATCCTGACCGATGACATGGCCAACAAGTACATCTCCGAAGGCTCCGTTGTCAGCTACGAGATTAAGGGCAACCGCTGCAACCTCAAGCTCGACACCGAGATTAAAGGCAACAAGAACTATCGCGCCGTCCTCATCCTTCAGCTCGAGTACTAATACTGACTTGAGAACCATTATAAGAATAAACGCAAAGGGAAGCTCCATCTGGAACTTCCCTTTAATAATACCACTGTTATTTACAAGCTCAAGCCTATTTGGCAAGAAGCCTAACCCCCTAAATCACATTTCTTGGGCGTCAGGCTAAAAGCATCTGCTCCAAAGCATTTCGCCAGTCGGCATTTTCCTCTACAAGGTACGTTTTGATACCGAGAGCAGCGGCGGCAGCTATGTTAGCCTGACTATCGTCGAGAAAGATTGTCTCAGATGGTACGAGGCCAGCATCATCGAGCATGTGGCGAAAGATGGCCGGGTCGGGCTTCATAATGCCTACGTCGCATGAGGTGTAGCATTTCTCAAGGAAGCTGCTCAGGGGGCGCCCTGCCCGGCTGAATGCCGGACTCTCGGCCCACGACTGGACGTAGGGATTGGTGTTGGAGAGCAAGAAGGTGCGGTAGCCACGGCCGCGGAGTTCATCGAGATAAGCCAGACGTGCCTCGTCGACAGGGCCGCCAACATAGCCGAGCCATGCGTGCAGCACATCGTCGTGGGTAAGGGCGCGCCCACACACCTTGCTAAGCTCTACACGAAATTCATCTGCCGACATACGTCCCGATTCCAGTTCTTCGAAAATGCCGTGCTGGTGGTAACGGTCGAGGGCATGGCTCGCATCTGGCAAGCCAATCGCAGTGAACGTCTCCAATGCCCCTTCATAAGAGAGGTTGAAGATTACGCCACCAAAATCAAAAACAACATTCTTTATCATAATAATCTAATCCTATTCAATTCCCGTCTGGTTTCTCTGCTTCAAAGAATGGTGAGTCGTTCCAATGGAAGGCATCGAAGGAGTCGGGCTGAGCCGGGTTGAAGGGTGCAGATGCAGGATAAAGCTGTTGATACTCCGGGCGCAGAGCGTCAAAGAGTGGTGAGCCTATCTGCCTGAGGCCTTCAATGACGCATTTCGCTATTTCGTAGGCGCCGTAAGGATTGAAATGAGTGTTGTCCTTGAAATCGGTCTTCTGACCAGGATAGCTGCCTGCCGGATAGTGGACGAAAGCCCGCTTGCTGCCTGTCTCCCCCAGTGCTTCGTAGAGAGTGCGCGTCATGGCATGGAGGTCTATGATGGGCACATCCTCGCGAGAGGCAACCCATATCATGGCTTCAGGGTAGTCGGCATGCGTCTCTTGAATATGTCCGTTCTCGAAACTGCGACGCTGAGTGGGCGTCACGAAAATTGGCTTAGCGCCACGCGCGCGCGTTTCATCTATAAATGTCTTTAGGGCCGTCGCGAAATTATAGTAGGCACCCATTCCGGGACCACGCTGTTTCTGGTCGTTGTGGCCAAACTCAGCTATCAAGTAGTCGCCCTTCTTCATCATTGAAAGCGCTTTCTCCAAGCGCAGAGCACTGATGAATGTGCTGGCTGTCTCGCCGCTCTCGGCAAAGTTGGCCACAGCTACGCGGTCAGAGAACCAGCGCGTAATCATCTGGCCCCATGAAGCCCACGGCTCATTGTCCTGATCTACCACAGTGCTGTTCCCGCAAAGAAAGAGCGTGGGCACCGAGTCGTCGCGCTCAATGTGGATGCGGCTGCAAGCGGGAGCGTCGCCGTTGATCTCGATGGTAAGGCGGTCGTCGAAGTTAAGTTTCTGGAGTTCACGAGGCTTCAAGTGCATCGAACGGCGCTCGTCGATCTGAGGAGAATGCTTATGAACAATGAAGCTCACTTCGTGCAACTCGCCCTTGCGGGTCGCAAGGTTCTCGACAAACAGACGGCGGCTCTCGGCTCGCACTGTGGTCAGAGCTGCTCTGCGACGCGAACCGATGGTCATCGTGACACGGTAGTTGCCGTCGGGTACGCAGACACTGAAGAAGAACGGCTCGTTAGAGCCAAGTCTCTGGGGGGAAGCGATGAAATCAAAGCCATAGCCACGGTCTGGGCTGTAGCGGTCAGTAACTTTCACGTTTACCGATTCATCTGTAACCTTACGAGCAGAACTCGTAAAATTGAAGTCCCACGTCTGGGCTCTCACGAAAGAAGTGGCTGAAAGCAGAGCCAACAGAGCAATAGAAGATAGGAAATGTCGGTGCATTGTGGTTGAAGAATTTTGCGTATATTCTGTTTGCAAATATACAGCTAACGCCTCAAAAGGCTGCACGAAAAGATAAAAAAAAACAGCCAACGCGAAAAAAAACCTCACTTTGTTGGCTGGTTTACGAAAAAGCATTATCTTTGCGCTCGGTTTTCGGGGAACGATGCAGGAAAGCCTCAAGTGTCTGTCGTTCCACGCCCACGGGCGACATTGCCGATATGGCTCAGTTGGTAGAGCAACGCATTCGTAATGCGTGGGTCCGGGGTTCGAGTCCCCGTATCGGCTCAATGAACAAACCGCAGATACTTTCACGCAAGTAAGTGTCTGCGTTTTTTAATTATAAAAGATGACACGCACCCGCATTATATTCGCAGGTTTCGGCTGCTTGGCTTTAGCAGCAGGCATCTCTGCGGGCATTTTCTACCACACAGTATTCGCTACTTTTAATATTGACGAGACTGACTATGTCTACGTCCGCCCCTCAACCACGGAGATTGAGATAAAGAGCCAGCTTCGCGATATCTGCCACCTCAACTCTCTACTCGGCTGGATAATCTTGAGCAAGGCATTCCCTTTCACGCCTCACACAGGACGCTACGCCGTGGAACCTACCGACAACCTCCTTAGCGTTTACCGTCGCCTGCGACGTGGCCAGCAGGCCCCTGTGCGGCTCACCATCCCATCTGTGCGCCGTCTCTCACGACTCGCAGGGGTGCTGGCTCATAATTTGATGCTTGACTCTGCTGAAGTGGCCGCAGCCTTTGCTGACAGTGCCGTGGCTGCCGACTATGGCTACACGCTCGCTACCCTACCCTCGCTCTTCATCCCTAACACTTACGAGGTCTACTGGGACGTAAGCTTCGACATACTCATGCAACGGATGAGGCGCGAGCACGACAGCTTCTGGCAGGCCGACGACCGCGAGCAAAAGGCCGAGACCATGGGGCTGACGAATGAGCAGGTGGCTACGCTCGCAAGCATCGTGGACGAAGAGACAAACTACGGTCCCGAACGCTCCCGCATAGCCGGGCTCTACCTCAACCGCCTGCGCCTCGGGATGCCTTTGCAGGCTGACCCGACCGTGAAATTTGCTGTGGGCAACGATAGCCTGCGACGCATCCTCAACACTCACCTGCACACACCAAGTCCTTACAATACCTATATCAACAAAGGTCTGCCCCCTGGACCTATACGCATCCCAACAATTGCAAGCATCGATGCTGTGCTGAATGCCGAGAACAACGAATTCCTCTATTTCTGCGCAAAGGAGGACTTTAGCGGCTCGCACAATTTCGCACGCACCTACTCCGAGCACTTGGCAAACGCTCGTCGCTATCAGCTGGCGCTGAACCAGAGAGGGATTAGGAATTAGGGCTTGGACCTTTTGCTTTTTAGGGTTATCAACTGTCAACTATCTATTATGTCTTCAGCACTTCGTTTCCAAGTTGTGGGAGAAGCTTTCAAGAAGCACCCCGTAGAAGTTAAGGTTCCGAGCGAACGGCCCTCGGTCTTTTTCGGCAAATATGTCTTCAACCGCCAGAAGATGGCTACATACCTGTCTGCCGAGGTATTCGAAAAGATGCTCGCCGTGATGGACGGCGGAGCAACACTTGACCTTGCCACGGCTGACATTGTGGCTGAAGGTATGAAGCAGTGGGCAATGGAACTCGGTGTGACGCACACGACACACTGGTTCCAACCACTCACCGAAGGAACGGCTGAGAAACACGACGGCTTCTTGGTCCACGACGGCCATGGCGGGATGATAGAGGAATTCACAGGTAAGCAGCTCGTACAACAGGAGCCCGATGCCAGTTCTTTCCCCAGTGGAGGCATACGCAGTACCTTCGAGGCACGAGGTTATTCGGCATGGGATCCAGCATCGCCCGTCTTCGTGATTGGCGACACGCTGATGATTCCAACCGTCTTCATAGCCTATACTGGCGAAGCTCTCGACTACAAGGCTCCACTGAAAAAAGCCCTGCATGCCGTCGACACTGCCGCAACTGCCGTAGCTCAACTCTTCTACCCCGACGTTAAGAAAGTAATCTCAAACCTTGGATGGGAGCAGGAGTACTTCCTCGTTGACGAAGGCCTTTATGCCGCACGCCCCGACCTGCTGATGACCGGTCGCACACTCATGGGCCACGACTCTGCTAAGAACCAACAGATGGACGACCACTATTTTGGTTCCATACCCGAGCGCGTAGCCGCTTTCATGCGCGACCTCGAGATACAAGCCCTTGAGCTTGGCATACCATGCAAGACGCGCCACAACGAAGCTGCACCAAACCAGTTTGAGCTTGCGCCTATTTTCGAGGAAACGAACCTTGCTGTAGATCATAACATGCTGCTTATGATGCTCATGAAGAAGGTGGCGCGCCACCACGGCTTCCGCTGCCTGCTCCACGAGAAACCATTTGCTGGCATCAATGGCTCGGGCAAACACAACAACTGGAGCCTGATGACCGATACGGGCATACTCCTCCACAGTCCAGGCCGCACGCAGACTGATAACCTGCGATTCATCACCTTCATCGTGGAGACGCTAATGGCCGTATGGCGCCACAATGGGCTTTTGAAAGCAAGCATAGCCAGCGCCTCAAACGCCCACCGCTTAGGAGCGCATGAAGCGCCACCAGCCATCATCTCCAGTTTCCTCGGCACACAACTCTCAGCCGTGCTTGACCACCTGGAACAATCCTCTGACGGAGCCATAACATTCGACAACAAGCATGGGCTGCGCCTCGACATTCCCCAAATCCCCGAATTACTTATCGACAACACCGACCGCAACCGCACGTCGCCTTTCGCATTCACTGGAAACCGTTTTGAGTTCCGTGCCGTAGGTGCTGAGGCCAACTGCGCAAGCGCCATGATAGCTCTTAATTCAGCAGTAGCTGAAGCTCTTAACGAATTCCGCCGGCGCGTGGACGAACTCACGACTAAGGGAACCGATACTATGAACGCCGTGCTACATATCGTTCAAGAGGACATCCGTGCGTGCAAAGCCGTTCGCTTCGACGGCAATGGGTACAGCCGCGAGTGGGAGCTTGAAGCTGAGCGCCGAGGGCTCGACACGGAAGCATCTGTACCACTTATTATCGACCGTTACCTCGACCCTGCAAGCGTCAAGATGTTC
Organism: Bacteroidaceae bacterium; assembly: GCA_017469685.1. Lineage (GTDB taxonomy): Bacteria > Bacteroidota > Bacteroidia > Bacteroidales > Bacteroidaceae > Physcousia. The sequence goes on from JAFUFW010000028.1 coordinate 62,250, forward strand.
TCTTCTACAAATGTCTTCGAACGCAAAGAGCTGGAAGCCCGCAACGAAATCAAGTGGGACACCTACACTAAGAAGATCCAGATTGAAGCGCGCATATTCGGAGACCTCTGCATTAACCACATAGTGCCTGTAGCCACGCGCTACCAAAGCCAGCTCACCGACAGCGTCCACAAGATGCTGGACATCTTCAGCAAGGAAAAGGCACACGAGCTCTCGGCAAATAACGTATCTCTCATTGAGCAGATTGCTGAACATACGTCATATATTACATCTAATGTAGAGCGGCTTGTGGATGCTCGCCGGGTGGCAAACCGCATTGATGACGTCCGCAGCCGTGCCATCGCCTACCACGACACTGTAGCTCCGCTCATTGAGGACATTCGTCGACACGTTGATAAACTTGAGCTTATCGTTGATGACGAGCTTTGGCCACTGCCGAAATATCGCGAGTTGTTGTTTATAAGGTAAATGAAGGTTATTAAAAATGGGAAGTAATACCGCACAAGTATTACTTCCCATTTTACTTTTCAAAATGCTGGTAATCCTTTACACTACGCCACGCCCCACCCCATCGGAAGCCGTGCTGGATGAAAAGTCGGTAG
>JAFUFW010000045.1 GCA_017469685.1 Bacteroidaceae bacterium
ACATTGTAGGCACACGCACCCTTGCCGACATCGCCGTGCGCTATGGCGTAAAGAAATTTGTGATGATCTCCACCGACAAGGCTGTCAACCCCACCAACGTCATGGGCTGCTCGAAGCGCATCTGCGAGATTTACGTTCAGGCGCTCGACGGCGCAATCAAAGCAGGTAAGGTGCAGGGTCTGACTCAGTTCGTGACCACACGTTTCGGCAACGTTCTGGGTTCCAATGGCTCCGTCATCCCCCTCTTCCGTGAGCAGATACGCAAGGGAGGCCCAGTCACCGTCACTCACCCCGACATCATACGCTTCTTCATGCTCATTCCCGAAGCCTGCAAGCTCGTTCTCGAGGCAGGCACGATGGGGCAGGGTGGTGAAATATTCGTCTTCGACATGGGGAAGCCTGTGCGCATCGCCGACCTTGCACGCCGAATGATTGTCCTCTCCGGAGCCAAGGGCGTAGAGATAAAGTACACTGGACTGCGCGACGGCGAGAAACTCTACGAAGAGGTGCTCAACGACCAGGAATTCACCAAGCCTACATTTAACTCCAAGATAAAGATTGCACAGGTGCGTCAGTACGACTATGACGACGTCGTACGTCAGCTCGACGAACTCGCACTCGTCAGCGAACAGTATGATAATATGCAGACCGTACGCCTAATGAAGCAGATTGTTCCTGAGTACAAAAGCCAGAACTCAGTCTACAGTGTTCTCGACTGAAGTCGGCTAAAATAAAACAATTCTGCCTGCCTGGCACAAAAAAGGGGACTACGTGACCGTATTGGCTACGTAGTCCCTTTTCTTTTTCTTCCTTAGCGAATAATACGAATTGAAGTATGCTCCCAAGAGCAGAGCCTTAAGAATACGTATCATTCGTTGTGAACGAATCTATTCTGCTGCCGGAGCTGGCGCCATGACTTGTGCCTGCTCAGTTGCCGCTTCAGCCGCAGCTATGCTGTCGCGCTTAGCCACAGCAGCCAGCGAATCGCGCCGAGCCTGCTCCTCGCGACGGCGGGCATTGTCTCGAGCGTTGTAGGCCTCGCTGATGTAGAGGCCGTCCTCGTGCTGGAGGATGTACTCATCGTAGGCATCTTTCGTCCCGAGTTGGTCGGCCTTGCGCCAGTCGAGCGAGTCGATTTTGTGCAGTGCCACTTTCATGTGAGGCGAGGTAGGGTGGGTGTCGACGAAGTTGTGCAGGGCGGTCACGTCGAGGTTGCGGCATAGCTCTGCCCAAACGGCATCTTCCTGATGCAAGCCGCTGAGGCGCTCTTTGACCTCGTCGATGTGCTTGCTGTTAGGGAAGCGGGCAATGAAATCCTCGAAACTCAGTGGGTCGTTGCAATCCTTCAGCAGTTCGAAGGCTTTCTCCTCGCTGGCAAGCTTGTCCTGATAGTTGTCCCAGTAGAGATAGGCCCCGAGGCCAATGATTATGATGGCCAAAACCAGGAGGTACCACGGCGTGTCCTTCTTCTTCATGGGTTCCCCCTTAGTGGGTGCTTCCTGCGCAACTCTTGTGGCAGTAGCATCCACGGCCTCTTCGGACTTCTGTTGCACAGTGCTCTCGGGCGCAGCGGCCTTTTCTTCAACAACGAAATGTGCTTTACACTTGGGGCACTCCGTGGCGTCCGCAAGCACGTAGGTGTTGCACACGGGGCAACGCTTCACGTTGTTCTCGATGCGTATGCCGCAATGTGGGCAGGTGGGCGCTTTCGAGGACACTGGCTGGTTGCACTCCGGGCAGATAATCATGCTCATATCGGTAATCTGTTTGTTTGATTGTTTGTGCCTTCGTTTTTATTTGATAGTACAAAGGTAGTGGTTTTTGCAGATATACGTAAAAAAAACATTAAAAAATTTTGTGTAAAGACAAAAAAACTCTACCTTTGCAGCGCAAAAACGAAAAACGGGGCATTAGCTCATCTGGCTAGAGCGTTTGACTGGCAGTCAAGAGGTGGCGAGTTCGAGTCTCGCATGCTCCACTTAAGGAAAAGGTTACACGATGATGAATATCCTGCTCGCTGTCTATCCAGTGAGCTTTTTTTAACCTCATTCCCAACTGACTTTGTTCTTACACATTAATTATTTATTATAACGTGCAACTATGAGCAACAATCGAGAGCATGTCATCGAGTCAATCCTCGACTTGAACTCCAATAATATATGGAACGTCTCACCCGACGAAATCGTCGAGCTCTGGAACCAGGAGATGGCTGAAGAGAGTTTCCCACCTTACGAGGAGAAACTGCTCAACATAATACGGCTTGCATTCGAGGTCGTGCACTACGATAACGGCAACGAGCGCGAAGCCGCTAAGTACGAGACGAACGAAGAGTGGGCTACTTTCCCACGCTGCGACATCAAGAAGGGCGTAGTGGCAATTCGCAAGCGCAACATCTCGAAGCTGACCGACCTCAGCTACGAGAACATCAAGCATATCACAGCTGCCACCCTGCTCGAACTCATAAGCCGGAACTTCGGAGGTGGATGGGAGAGCATACCGCTATCCATACGCGACATTATCGAGAGCTGCTTCGAAATATCCACTACCACACTGCCGGCCTCGCGCCTGCATATTGCCGGAGGATCACTTGAGCGCAAGCTGGCCGATGGCTTCGAGGTGCTCGAAGTGGCCAAAGGGACGTGGGTTGAGGCTATATTCGCTAAGAAAAAAGCGCCGATGACGAAGCTCAGAATGCTCATGGAGCCTGAGTACGACGAGGAAGGCAACCGCATACACAACGACGATGAGGGCGCCGACGAGCGCGATGATAGCGACGATGACGATGAACTCGATGAAGAGCCGCAGCCCAGTGAGGACGACGATACCTTCTACTCAAGCTACGCTCCTGAGGCCGACGTCAAGGACGACGATGACGACGACACCGCTGCGCTCTCCGTCTTAGAGTGAACACATGGCCCTGACACTGGCTCTCATAGCTGCATATCTCGGCATATTAGCTGTCGTGGCGCATCTCACAGCACGACGTGCCGACAATGATACCTTCTACAGCGCAAGGCGACGCTCACCATGGTGGGCCGTCGCCTTTGGCATGTTAGGGGCATCACTCTCAGGTGTCACCTTCGTCAGCGTGCCCGGTATGGTGCAAGCCTCTGACATGACATATATGCAGATGTGTCTTGGCTTCATACCTGGTTATGCCATGGTGGCCTTCCTGTTGCTGCCTGTCTACTACAGCCTCGGCACCACATCCATCTACAGCTACCTCGACCGCCGCTTCGGCATCACTGCCTACCGCACGGGGGCCTCCTTCTTCCTGCTTTCCAAACTTCTCGGGGCAGCGGTGCGTCTCTATCTCGTCTGCCTCATCCTGCAGCGTATAGTGTTCGATGCCTTAGGCTGTCCTTTCTGGCTTACGGCCTTGATCATCCTTCTTCTCATTTGGCTCTACACACATCGCGGGGGCATAGGAACTATCGTCTGGACCGACTGCCTGCAGACTCTCGTACTCCTGGTCGCTCTCGTGCTTATCATCGCCGCCCTGCTGCGTGCCGAAGGGTGGGGGATAGGTGATGCCGTAAGGCAGGTGCGCGATAGCTCCATGAGTCGCGTCTTCGAGTTCTCTGACTGGTCGTCCCGTCAGCACTTCTGGAAGCAGTTTCTCAGCGGAGCATTCATAGTCGTTGTCATGACCGGGCTTGATCAGGACATGATGCAGAAGAATCTCACCTGCCGAACGCTGAGAGAATCGCAGAAAAATATGATTGTCAATGGCTTGCTTTACGTGCCAGTCAACCTGCTCTTCCTCAGTCTTGGTGTGCTGATGTACATCTTTGCGCAGCGTCAGGGCATCGATCTGCCCGCTTCATCCGACGAGGTCATGCCTATGCTTTGCGCCGGAGGCTATCTCGGCCAGGCAGCCCTCGCATTTTTCACCTTGGGTATTGCTGCTGCAGCCCTTTCGAGCGCCGACAGTGCCTTAACGGCCCTGACCACAAGCGTCTGTGTCGACCTCTTCCGTAGCCCCAATGATGAGCGCCTGCGCCGTCGTATGCACATCGTTGTAAGCCTTATAGTTTTGCTTGTGATACTTGCTATTAAAGCGCTGAACAACACCAGCGTTATCGATGCTGTCTACACTATAGCATCATATACCTACGGCCCGCTTCTTGGCCTCTTCGCCTTCGGCCTCCTAACCGAGAAGCGGCGTCTCATCTCCTCTCGAAATGGCGAAGCTACCCTTGCTACTCCACGCAGCGAAGCCACCCTAAACCTTCAACCCTCACCCCGCGCCATTCCCTTCATCTGCCTCTCAGCTCCCGTAATCTGCTATCTCCTCTCTGCCTACTCAGCCACCCATTTGAACTACCATTTCGGCTACGAGCTCCTCCTCCTCAATGGCTTTCTCACAGCTTTCGGCCTATGGCTCAGCTCGCTTTGCCATGAGACTAAACAGGCTCATCATGGACAAAGATAATTATTCATTTCAAAGGCTTCTACCATATCAGGCATCACAATCCATGTCAATATTACACCCGCGCAGCGATGTTGTATCATTCCGTGGAAATCACTTACAATTTATAGCCTTAGAAGCAATATTTTTTCACTTTCTCTTTTCATTATTCATTATTCTCAGTATCTTTGCACTCGGAATAATATTCATGTATGAGTACTGGTAAGCAAGGATTGCTGGCGCTGAGCTCTATAGCGGTGTTTCTGCTGGTCTATCTCGTGGCGAGCTTGGCTTCAGGCGATTTCTACAGCGTGCCTATAAGCGTGGCGTTCCTTGTGGCGAGTGTCTACGGGGTATGTGTCTGCCGCGGCCTCTCGCTGCGCGAGCGGATCAATGTGTTCTCCTCGGGCGCAGGGCATCCTGACATCATGCTCATGCTTTGGATCTTTATCCTTGCTGGTGCCTTCGCCGCTTCAGCTAAAGCTATGGGAGCAGTAGATGCTACGGTGCAGCTGTCGCTGCAGCTATTGCCGGATAACCTGCTGCTGGCGGGGCT
>JAFUFW010000046.1 GCA_017469685.1 Bacteroidaceae bacterium
CTGGGGCTACTACACGGGCACGCTCGAGGAATTACCCCTGCGGCCTGACTCCACGGGCCTCTACCCCATCGTATTCCGCGTAGGCGACTGCCGCTCGAGCGAAGGTCGGCACGAAGATGAAATGTGGAGCATCAGCCGCCGTAAAGAACCTTGGATGATGGATGCCACTGCCACCGTAGTCCTCCACAAACGCCGTCTGCTGCAGCGGCTGATGGGAAGGAGATGATAGAAATAATATTATTTTCAAAACAGACTTCAGGCATCCAGCATCCTCGGCTGAAGCCTGAAGTCTGTTTTGAATAGAATATTATTCTTTGCGAGGCTTGTTCTTGGGAAATAGTCTTAAGACATTTGGGTGGATCACCATGGTGGGACACCTCACACGTGCGGACGTATCGGCGAATGAGACCGGGCGTGTAGGCTGATGCGACCGGATGAATTGAGGGATACAATTGGATGTGTCGGGGGATGCGTTTGTGGGGGTATGACAGATATAGCTGGGGAGTGTAGTCTGTAGTGTTTTTGAAAAAACATTTTTTGATTGGCTAAAGAGGGCGCTTCTTTCGTTGATGAAGAATCGATGTCTTATCCTTGATGATGGAAGAAACGGACGAGAACGATGAAACGGACTATTTAGCCGGACGCCTTTCACGCAGGTAGGCATCGAGGCTTTGGCCTGTGAACTTCTCGAAGGATGAGCGGAGGGTCTTGGTTGAGGCAAAGCCGGCGTCGAGGCAGTCCTGTACGGTAGTTGCAGTGCCGTTGTGTATCATCCGCTCTACCTCGGCGATGCGGTGGCGGCTGATGTATTCGTGTATGTCATAGTATCCCTGACTGCGGACGCTCTGAAGCATGAGATAGCGGTTGATGCCTGTGGCAGCACAGAGCTGGTCGCGCCCGAACTTGAAGTCGCGCCATGCGCGTCGGTTGTGAAGCATCCATTGTTCCATAATCTCGAAACGATGGTGGTTGGCTTCGTTGAAGTCCTCTTCGGCCGGCTCGTCAGTTTCAACAGCCTCAGCCGTCTCCACTGTCTCTTCTGTCTCTTCGATAATCTGTGGCATTGGCAGACCTACGGCTATGGTCTCGAGCGTGCGGAAGCAGAGGTATGCGTTTACGGCCGTGAAGGCGAGCGTCCAGATGCAAAGCAGGCTTGTGCTGTAGTCGATAGTCAGCCAGGTGTAGAGGCAAAGACTCAGTCCGAGGGCGAAGGCGTAGCCGAAGAGGTAGTGGGGCGTGTTTGGGTTGCGCAGCATCACGCGCGGCAGGCGGAAGATGTTTACAATGTAGTAGATCGACAAGGCGAGCATGGCGAAGCGCAGGATGAGGTCGCTCGTAAAGAGGTTGTCGCGGATGTCGGCGAAAGAGGTCACGTGGAGCGGGCGGTGGCCTACGAGCAGGAGTATGCCGTAGATGGCAAAGAGGATGATGGCTGGACGTGCGTAGCGCATCGACCGCCCCCACTGCAGGAAGCCTGGCATGGTGATGCTCAGGGGATAGATACTCTGGAGGAAGGTTGTGGCGGTGAGGGTGAGCAGCATCGCTGGATGAAGGATGCCGGGCGTGCTGTGCTCGATATATCTGTGGGCCACGAGGGTGCAGGCTGTGACGGTAGCGAAGATACCCAAGATCCATGCCAGTGAGAGGTACTCAACCTTATGGCGCGCGAAGACGCTGATGACGGCAGTCATCATGTAATGTGCCACGAGCGCGATGAGGAGGCAGTTGTAGAGGCTTAGGAATCCGGGAAGCATGAGCAGCTATGCAATAGTCAAAGTGTACTGCGCAAAGATAAAATGAAAAATGAAAATGTGGAAAGTTAAAAGTAAAAAAAAGAGCAAGTCTGATTATTTTCGCTAAAAGGGCAAAGGAAAAGTGAAAAATGAAAAATAATCCCACTAAATGTGCGGCATTGAAGAATTATAGTTATATTTGCAGACGAATTATAATTCTTTAAAGCGATAATACTATGTACGAGAAGATTAAAGCTACGGCTGCTTGGTTGCGCGAGCGTATGCCTTCAAGCCCCTCTACGGCTATCGTCCTGGGCACGGGCTTAGGCCGGCTGGCCGAGGAGATCAGTGTAACGCAGGCCTTTGAGTATAAGGATATTCCCAACTTCCCCGTCTCCACCGTTGAGGGCCACAGCGGCCGCCTCATATTCGGTAAGCTGGGCAACAAGGACATCCTTGCGATGCAGGGGCGTTTCCACTACTATGAGGGCTACTCGATGAAGGAGGTGACGTTCCCCGTCCGTGTGATGTACGAACTGGGCATCAAGACGCTGTTTGTGAGCAATGCTGCCGGAGGTATGAATCCGGAGTTCAAGATTGGCGACCTGATGATTATCACAGACCATATCAACTTTTTCCCCGAGCACCCGCTCCACGGACCTAACTTCCCAACAGGCCCCCGCTTCCCAGACATGCACGAGGCTTACGACAAGGAGCTCGTCTGTCTGGCCGACACAATAGCTGCCGAAAAAGGCATCAAGCTGCAGCATGGTGTGTACGTAGGCACTCAGGGACCTACGTTCGAAACGCCAGCCGAATACCGCATGTACCGCACATTGGGCGGCGACACTGTCGGCATGAGCACCGTGCCAGAGGTAATCGTGGCCCGCCACTGCGGCATCCGCGTATTCGGCGTTTCAGTAGTCACCGACCTCGGCGGCTTCGACATGCCTGTTGAGGTAAGCCACGAAGAGGTGCAGGAAGCTGCCAACAAGGCACAGCCCATCATGACGGAGCTGATGCGAGAGATGATAGTGCGTTGTGATAATTAATAATTGGGAACACCTTGGAAATAGCAGAATTGGGTGAGTTTGGGCTTATCAGCCACCTCACAGAAGAAATAGAGATAAAGAATGCCGAGACGCTCAAGGGCGTAGGCGATGACTGTGCCGTGCTGGCCTACGACGGCGAGCGGCGCGTGCTGGTGACTACAGACCTGCTGATGGAAGGCGTGCACTTCGACCTTCAATACGTCCCACTGAAGCACTTAGGCTACAAGAGCGCCATGGTGAACCTCTCTGACATCTACGCCATGAACGGGCGTCCACGCCAGATGACAGTCTCACTGGCGCTGTCGAAACGCTTCACGGTGGAGGACTTGGAGCAATTCTATGACGGACTGCGCATAGCTTGTGAAGCCCACGGCTGCGACATCGTGGGAGGCGACACGACCTCCTCTCTCACGGGACTGGCCATAAGCATCACCTGCATTGGCGACGCTCCGGCAGACAAGATTGTCTATCGAAGCGGCGCCAAAGACACAGACCTCATCTGCGTCACAGGCGACCTTGGAGCTGCCTACATGGGTCTGCAACTTCTGGAGCGCGAGAAAAGCGTCTACAACGCCCAGGTTCGTGAAGCCCGACAGCGTGGCGAGGACTTAGCGTCGCTGCCTCCCTTCGAGCCAGACTTCAGCGGACGCGAGTACCTGCTGGAGCGGCAGCTGAAGCCAGAGGCACGCCGCGATATCATAGAGGCGCTGGCGAAAGCCGACATTGTACCGACTGCCATGATGGACATCAGCGACGGCCTCAGCAGCGAGCTCCACCACATCTGCCGTCAGAGCGGCGTGGGTTGCCGTATCTATGAAGAGCGCCTGCCGCTTGACTATCAGACAGCCGTGATGGCCGAGGAGCTGAACCTTAACGTGACGACTTGCGCCCTCAATGGCGGCGAAGATTACGAGCTCCTCTTCACCGTCCCACTCGCCCTGCACGACCGCATCAGCGCGGTGCCAGGCGTGAAGGTAATAGGACACATCACCAAGCCTGAGTTCGGCCTACAACTCGTCTGTCGCAACGGCACTGAGATGGAGCTGAAGGCTCAGGGGTGGAATCCGATTAAGAGCGAAAAATGAAATAGAATAGGTAACCACTCTCTTTATTAGTCTTTAATGAAGAACCACAGATTCCACAGAGCAAGCATATTCATTGCAGCCTCAAATCCGTGTAATCCTTGCGACCTGTGGTTTTGTATAAATGAGAAGTGAAAAGTGGAAGGCGACCTGATACATATCAACGAATGGCTGCGACCGCTCTCATGGTTGTACGGCTGCGTCGTGCGTTGCAGGAACATGCTTTTTGAGTGGGGTGTGCTCAAGCAGACAAGCTACGACGTACCCGTGATTTGCGTGGGCAATATCACCGTCGGGGGCACAGGAAAGACGCCGCACACCGAGCTGTTGCTGCGCATGTTGCTGCCACAGCGGCGCGTGGCCGTGCTCAGCCGTGGCTACAAACGCAAGAGCCGTGGTTTCCGCCTGGCTACAGCAAACACTCCGATGACAGAGGTTGGCGATGAGCCGTGGCAGATGAAGCACAAGTTCACGGACGCCATCGTTGCCGTGGACGCCGACCGCCGCCACGGCATCAATCAACTGCTGACACTCGACGAGACTTGCGACGTAGGTGTAATACTTCTCGACGACGCCTTCCAGCATCGCTACGTTAAGGCAGGCCTCAACATTCTGCTCACTGATTACCACCGTCTCATCACCGACGACGAATTGATGCCTGCTGGTCGCCTGCGGGAGCCTGTGTCGGCAAAGGATCGGGCAAACATTGTCATCGTCACGAAATGCCCTTCGGCCATGAAACCGATGGACTACCGCGTCATTCAGGAGGCTCTGAACCTAAAGCCTTACCAGAGCCTTTTCTTCTCCACCTTCCGCTACGGTGCCCTGCGCCGTCTCTTCAGCGATACCCCCGGGCAGACAGAAGAGCTGACGCCCGACACTCACGTACTGCTGCTCACGGGCATCGCCTCGCCCCAGCAGATGCTTATGGATATCCGACGTATCACGCGCCACATCACCCCGATGAGCTTTGCCGACCATCATGAGTTCGACGCCCGCGACGTGCAGCGCATAGAAGAAGCTTTCACAGCCATGCAGGGCAGCAAACGATTCATCATCACAACGGAGAAAGACGCCGCCCGCCTGTTGCTTGTTGACGACCTCTCGCCCATCGTGCGGCGGCACATATATGTAATGCCCATTGAGGTTGAGTTCCTGCGAGGCGAAGGGACGGCCTTCGAAAGCGAAATCAACGATTTTGTATTGCACCAACAGAAATTGTGGTGATAACAAAAAAAGCCTCTGGCTGAAGTGCCAGAGGCTTTTTTCGTTTTAAACCATTTACCAGATTTTCAGTTCGTATGGCAAGCGGGCGTAGACGCACTGTTCGATACGTTGCGGCTGCAACATTTTCTGCATCGTAGCCACAAAGGGATAGAGCTCGCCGAATGAGGCGCGGAGGTGCTCGTCGAAATAGCTTTCCTTCTTCGTGTTGAACATCTGAGTAAAAAAGTCGGGCTGTGCGGGATAGCGGTCGACGGAGTATTTCTCAAGCTCAGCTAACTTAGCAGCCTCGGCGATAGCGTCCTCAAGGTTTCCGAGCTGGTCGACAAGACCAATCTTAATGGCCTGCTCACCCGTCCATACACGCCCCTGGCCGATGACGTCGACGCTGTCCTGACTAATACCGCGGCCAGCAGCAACGCGGGAAGTGAAGGTGTCATAGCCGCGCTCTATCATGCCTTGCATGAGGGCGCTCTCGCTCTCGTCGAAGCCTCGTGCCAGCACTCCCATCACACTCTGAGCGCCAAAGTCTGAGTGTTTGTTTGTCTTGACAACGTCGAAGTGCAGACCGAGCTTATCATTAATGAGTTCAGAGCCATCGGGGATCATACCGAAGATGCCTATGGAACCTGTGAGCGTCGAAGGCTCGGCAAAGATTTTGTTGGCACCACAGCTGATGTAGTAGCCACCACTGGCTGCCATGCCGCCCATGGAAACTACAACAGGTTTCTCAGCCTTCAGGAGTTGCACTTCGTGCCAAATCTGCTCGCTGGCGAAGGCGCTGCCACCAGGCGAGTTCACACGCAGCACTACAGCCTTCACTTTGTCGTCCTTGCGTAATTTCTGCAACTCGCGTATAGTAGGCATCGTCTCGATGTATGTAGCACCTGCGGAAAGAGGATTTGTAGATGCTTGATCTACGATTTCTCCGTAAGCATAGTAGACGGCCACGCGGGCTTTCTGGTCCTTATGCTTTGCAGCAGCAACGAGGTCAGCAGGAGCTACGAACCTGATTGGGCGCTTCTCCTTAAGTCCGAGTTTTACACGGAGCAGCTCCTTGAAGCCATCAAGGTATGCAAGCGTGTCAACAAGGCCGCTTTCTACGAGAAGCTCTGTGGGGTGGAGCGCTGGCAGAGAATCTGCCAATGCGTCGAGTTCGTCGGTCGTGAGCTTGCGGCTCTGAGCCACCTCGTCGCGGTACTGGTCCCAGATACTGTTGATGTACGACTCAGTCTGCAGGCGATTAGCCTCGCTCATCTCGGTGAGAATGTAGGGTTCCACAGCGCTCTTGAAAGTGCCGACCTTGAACACCTGCATCTTAACGCCCAGTTTTTTCATCGCTTCGGTAAAGAACATAGGAGCACCCCCCATACCGTGCCAATCGACAATGCCCTGAGGATTGACGACGATCTTGTCTGCGAGGCTGGTGAGGTAATATGCCGCCTGGCTGTAGGTGTCGCCGTAAGCATAGATCCACTTGCCGCTCTCCTTGTATTTAAGCAGAGCCTGGCGCAGCTCCTGAAGCATGGCAGGTGTGGCACCGGCGAATGTGGAACCCACCTCCATATATATACCTTCCACCTTATCATTGGTGGCAGCCTCGTCGATGGCAGCGAGCAGCTCATCCAGGCCGTTGCGCTCAAACTGCTCTCCCATGAGTGCGGCAAAGGGATTTCCGGCGGCAGCGCGCTCCTCAATTGAGCCTGCGAGGTTGATTCGCAGCACAGAGCCCTTAGTTACAGCTGCCGTCTGACTCTCGCTTGCCGTCATGCCTACGAGCGAGATGAGTGAGAACACGAAAAGCAGCAGGCAGGCAAGTCCGATGCCCACGACTGTTGCAAAGACATACTTAAGAAAATCTTTCATCTTTTAAAAAACAATTAATATGTGTTGTCGGTTTCTATCGTTTGACGTTCTTTATGAGCAGAAAGTTGCAGGGTGACCCTTTTTCCGCGGTCTACTGCCATGAAAAATCCGTATCGCGCGTAACGCTAACCTATCCCCATATACTCCATGGCCAGCCGCGGATAGTAGTTCATCACCAGCTCGTCTGGGAAGTTGGCCTCGGCAAGCAAGGGGATGGCATAGGTGTAGTCGGCTATGGAGAACGAGATGTGGGCGTCGGAGCCAAGGATTACGGGTACGTCAGCCTTACGGCACAGGCGCAGGATTTCGAGGTTGTTAGGCCGAGCAGCTGTCTTGCCCCGCAGAGGAATCAGGCTCGAGGAATTAATCTCGAGCAGCGTCTGCGTCCGTGCCGCAGCTCTGACTATGGGTTCTAAATCAAGCTCCGCAGTGCCGTCGCCCGGGTGGCTTATGATGTGCGTCCATGGATTCTCTATAGCCGCCAGCATAGCATCTGTGTTCTGCGTGCGCGTGCCTCCCTGCCAACAGAGCGAATGGATACCAGCGATGCGGATGTCGCAGCAACGGTAGTGTAGCTCGTCGAGGTCGAGGCGACCGCTGGTGTCGAGGATATTGAGTTCCACGCCCATCAGCAGACGCACGCCATACATTTGGCGTGGCACTACGTGCAGGTTGCGGAAGTAAATCTCGTTGCATGCACCAGGCAGCGCAGGCGCATGCTCGGTGATACCGAGAATCTCAAGGCCTTTGTCGGCCGCCGACCTCGCCATCTCCTGAATGGTCGAGTAGGCATGGCCCGAAGCTATTGTATGAGTATGAAGGTCAAGAAGAGTTGTCATGATGAATGACGAATTATGTATTTCTAATCCCAAGCCTTGCCAGATTAGCCTCTTCTCCTACTACCCACAGCACGTCGCCTTCATCCAGAGGCGTCTGCAAGTTAGGAGTCTCGAGGCTGCTGGAGTCGTCCACCTCCAGCCCCACCACCAGCACATGGTAGTCCTGTCTGAAGCCAGCCTGTTGTATGCTCTTACCCCGGAAAGGTGAGTCTGAAGTGATGACGAGCCGCTGCAGCTTCATCTCGCTCTCGCCATCCGCTGAGCGCTCTTGCGCCTGCTGCGCCTGACGCTCCATCTCGCGATTGAATGTAGCCAGTTGCTCGTCAGAACCTATCACCTGCAAGCGGTCGCCTGGTAAGACAGGCGTAGTGCCAGAAGGGATGTTTATGCGACGGTTACCTCTGAGCACCGACACAACATTCACGCCGTAGCAACGACCCAGGTTGAGCTGCGCCAGCGTCTTACCGCCCCACTCTACGCCCACTGGCACGCTGATATCAGAGAGGTGCACATCGCGCTCCTGCAGGCGACCGGCAAACTTAGGTCTCGCGCCCTTACGCGCCGCCTCACGCTCGCGACTGTTGAGGTTGTCGGTGAAAGTCTGTTCGAGATGCTGCCCCTGCTTCTGCAGAGCGCGGCTCGATATGATGGCGCATAGCACCAGCACTATCAGCGTAATGCCCCATGCGCCACCCCACTCCATCGTGCGGCCTATGACATAACCCACGAAAGCAGCGCCTATGACAATTCGCAGCAGCTGCACCGCTATGAGCGGCGCACGGTTGAAACGGCTGTCGATCCACAAAGCCTTGAAGGCTTCCGTGAGGCTGTGCTTAAGCATCAGCGCACGCAGGAAAGGCGCAAGCACAAGCAGCGTCGCTGCCGCCATAGCATAGCGGTTCCAAGGCTCGGGCACGAAGCGGTCAACCTGCGGAGCCACGAAGCCAAGCATCAGACTCAACAAGGCCACGCACAATACACCATATATAATTAATGTGCGCGCGACCTCAACGAGGTAGCGCCGCCAGTGGCTGTCCTGACCCACTACGGAAGGACCGCCACCCGTGTAACGACTGAGCAGCGACACCACACTCTTGGGCATCACCACCAATAGTCCATTGTAGGCCGGCACCGCCAAGCGAATCATATAAGGAGTAGTGAAAGTCGTGAACACTGATACTGCCACAACGATTGGATACAAGAAATCGCTCGTCACGCCCAGAGAGGTTCCAAGCGTGGCAAGGATGAAGGCAAATTCGCCAATCTGCGTCAGAGAGAACGAGCACTGCATCGCAGTCTTCAGAGGCTGACCAGCAAGCAAGAATCCAGTTGTACCGAAGATGATCTGCCCAAGCATTATCGCAACGACAATGCACACGATGGGGATGGCATATTGCCCTATTAGAGCCACGTCCACCATCATGCCTACCGAAACGAAGAAGATGGCACCAAACAAATCTTTCACGGGCGACACCAAGTGCTCTATCGTCTCTGCCTCCACCGTTTCTGCCAAGATGCTACCCATTATGAAGGCCCCGAAGGCAGGCGAGAAGCCCACCGCCTGAGCCAGCACTACCATGCCGAAGCAGAGGCCGAGGGCCACGATGAGCAGCGTCTCGCTGCCCATGAGTGGTTTCACCTTACGCAGGAACAGAGGAATAAGATAGATGCCCACCACAAACCACAGCACAAGGAAGAACAATAGCTTAAGTATGCTCGAAACCATCTGCAAGCCCTCAAACTGCTGGCTCACAGCCAGCGTTGAGAGCAACACCATGAGCACAATAGCAAGAATATCCTCGATGATGAGCACACTCAGCACCATACTGGCGAAGCGCTGCTGCCGCAAGCCCATATCGTCGAAAGCCTTGAAGATAATTGTTGTCGACGACATTGCCAGCATACCGCCCAAGAAGAGGCTGTTCATGCGTCCCCAGCCGAAAGCCGAGCCCGTGGCATAGCCCACCGACATCATACATAGTATTATCGTCGATGCCGCGATGATCGGCGCCGCGCCCATCTTCATAATCTTCTTAAACGAGAACTCCAGACCAAGGGCGAAAAGCAGGAAGATGACACCCAGGTCTGACCAAAGGTGCACATTCTCCATATCCGTCACGCTGGGCATATAAGGCATACCCGGCGAGGCGAGGAAACCCGCCACAATATATCCAAGCACAAGCGGTTGCCGCAGCCGCTTGAATATTAATGTCGTTATGCTAGCGCAGATAAGAATCAGCGCAAGGTCAGCGATGAGAGGCTCCAAATTATTTGAAACGGCCTGAGGCCGTAGCTGAAGGTTGAAAGAATAATCACGACCTCAAGCCGTAGTTCTTCGCATATCGAATCGTCGAAAGCACCGAGCGGAAAGTTATTTGCAAAGCAATGTGGCTATAGGTTTAGTGCAGGTTGTTTGCCGCGCAAGTTAATACAAGAATCCGAAAAGCCAGAGAGGAATCTGCTGTCCCCAGCCGCGCTCCATATCAGAGCGGGCGTAGGTCACATCGGGATGCTGACGGCGCGGCGGCTCAGAGCAGACACGGTAGCGGAGGCCGTCGACTGTGAAGGAGCTCAAGCGGTCGCCCATTCGCACGTCATGCGAAGCCCAGAGGGCGTTTTGGAAGAAAGTCTCAAAGACATCTATCTGCTCCATTCGGTTGGGGTAGATGGCGTACATGAGGTTAGAGTTGTGCATCATGATGCGTGCTGGCTTCTTTGGGAACGAGTCGCCTGGATGGTATATGATGTTTATCAGTCGTGCGTCAGAGAGATATTTTATATAGTTCATCACAGTGGCACGACTCGTCTCAATGTCTATCGCCAGCTGACTGACGTTGGGAGCCGAAGGGCGGTCCACGGCTAACAGATAGAGCAGTTTCTTGAGTTTTGGCAGGTACTTCAACTCTATCTGCTTTATGAGAAGAATGTCCACCTCTATCATCATGTTCATTGTCTTAAGCAGGTTTTCCGAGAAGTTGCGCCGCTCAAGGAAGAAGGGATAGAAACCATGGTGGAGGTAGCTCTGGAATATAGGCAACGGATTCACCACATCAAGCACCTCGTTGGCAATGCGCTCGTGATTACGCAGGATTTCCTTCAGCGTGTAGGCAGGGAAGTCGCTGCCCGTCTTCAGGTTGAGGAACTCGCGGAACGAGAAACCGCGTAGGTTATAGCTGTCGACGAGGCCGTTAAGCTCAGGGTTCTCATCCTTCAGACGCATGACGCTGGAGCCGGTGAAGACGATTCGCAGTCCAGGGTTCTCATCGTGACAGCGCCGCAGTTCAGCACTCCAGTTGGGCTGTTTGAACACCTGATCTATGAGTAGCACCTCACCTCCAAGGGCGCGGAACTCGCGCGTGAAATCAGCCAGTCCCTTGCCTTGGAAATAGAAATTATTCATATTGATGTACAGGCATTTGCGGCTACGCACGTCGAAATGTTCCTTAGCATACTGCAGCAAGAACGATGTTTTGCCGACGCCTCGCGTACCCTTGATGCCAATCATCGGGCGACGCCAATCTATCTCGTCCATCAGCTTGCGGCGAACCGGCAAGTCAATGTGGTCTACGAGATAAGCATGTGTTCTGAAGAATGTTTCCATTATATATTTTTTATAATATTCGCTGCAAAGATATGGATAAATCCAAGAACTGCAAAGTCTAAATTAGCAAAAAACAAAAATTTAGCAACATTTAACTCCCCGTATAGCCACTCCTTCCGCCCAACATTCATGGCGCGCATATTCTGAAGAACCACAGATTACGCGGATAAAAACATATTATTCATGTTTTCAGCATAATCTGAAAAGAAATAAAGACAATTATCATTTTTACACCCCTCAGCAAAAGCGTGCAGGATTCTACGTAGGGGGATGCGAAAGATGAACATAAAGAATGAAAAGCCCTGCAATTGACGAACACGTCGGTTGCAGGGCTTTTTGCGTGTAAACGTAGGATGAGAGTTATTTTGCCTCCTTGAGTTGTCTGGTAGCTCGCTCAATCATGTCGGCCGTGCCAGAGCCGTCGCTGACATATTTTACAACCATCTCAGCATAATCTATGGCATCGCGCAGCTGGGTGCTGGGCGAGGGCTGCTCCTTGGCGGTGGTGAGCAGTGGCAGCAGCTCGGAGAGGTCCTCCAGCTCGGGCAGGTTACCAGGGCGCATAGTGGCGATGGCGGCATTAAGGTCTGTGGTCATCTGGTCTATGGCGGTTTGCGAGTGGCTGCGGTCGGCATCGTCGAAGAGGGCGCGTGCGCGGTCGAACTGCTCAATCAGACGGGCGTAGCCGTGGCGGGCCCATGGAGCATATTCAGGGACCTTCACCTCAAGGGCGTTCCAGGCGTTCTGTGCGTCGCGGCGACTGCGGGCGAGGGCCATTGCCTCAAGCAGGCGGCTGTCGTCTACAGCGCTACCAGCAACCGTCGCTTCGGACACTGCGGTGATGGGTGTTCCAGGCAACAGTATGCGGAAATAGTGTGTGGAGTGGCGGTCAGAATCGTAGTCAGGAAGGAAGGAGGGGGAGTCACTGAATGAAAAGTGATAATTGCCGGATTCGCTTTCAAGTGAATAATACGATTTACCTTGTGTTCCCATTTCCTTTACTTTGAACGTTGGTAATTTATATTTTTCACCCCTATCACTTTTCACCTCTATCGTTGCTTCATCCCAGGTTGTGATGCCCGTAGCGGACATGACGAGTGGACCATTCATCAAGGCTCCGCACCATTCGGGCTTGAAGCGCGTGCGCGGCTCGTTCTTACCAGTAGCAGCCACTTCCAACTTGTCGGGGCCGAAATCAAAGTGGAGGCTGAAGGGCATGATAACCTCTATGCGATCGGTCTTTGTCCAGCGGCGTGGCGGCAAAGTGACATAAGAGCCAGGCTGGAAACGCTCGGCCACGCTCTCGCCATTGACCTTCACGTCGAAGCCCGACGTGGCCCAGTATGGGGTGCGCAGCTTCACTACAATGGGCTTTCGGCACTCGTCAAAGCTGATGGCAGAGGACTCGGCTGGCCACTGACACTCTTGACGGAGCGTGACGCCGCGCTCGTCCCAGCGAGCCACGGAGGGCAGATAAAGGGCCACCCAGATAGTGTCGTCACCGACAAAATAGGCAGCTTCTTGGTACTTGACATGGTTCTCGACACCAGTGCCGCCGCAGCATGTTGACTGTGGAGTTTCGTTACCCCAGGGTTTAGAGGCATTGAGGCCCACGGCATACTGATAGAGGACGGCATAACGGTGCGGATTGAGCGATCCGATAATCTGGTTGTAGAGCACGCGCTCGTAGTAGTCCATATAACGGGCGTCGTTTGGGTTGAAACCGTTGAGGTCCTTGGTGAGTTTTGCCAGATTGTATGCACAGCAGGTCTCGTTGAGCGTGGGCTCTGGATATGTTGAGCGGTCGCGCCAGTCGGTGCCCACGTTCGTTGCCATGGAGAGGATTTGCGTGTATGGCTGTCGGAACATTTCGCCGTTGCCTACACCACCCATAGCGTATCGATAGCGGCCCTGCACCATTGTCCAGAAACTCTCGGCAAGGTTGTAGTAGTAGTCGCCGGCACCTGCGCGGAAAGCGCGCAGGGCGCCTGTCACCATGGGAATGTGCTGGTTGGCATGGCGCGTGCGTATGGCATCGGCATTCTTCGCGAGCGGGTCGAAGAAAGCGGGGCTGTCGAAATATGTGGCAGCTTCAAGGAGGCGCTCGCTGTCGCGCGCTACATCGCTGCTATTTCCACTTTTCGCTCTGTCACTTTTCACTAACTCTGAGAGTCGAGCCAGCGACTCGGCCATACCTCCGACCTCGCCAGCGATGTACATGTTCCACATCTCATAGCGGTTGCCAGGGCGGGCACGCCGCTCGGCCTGCGAGCCAGAGGCGTCGACGAAGGTTCGGTAGTGCAGGCGGTTCCATACCCAAAGACCCATATCGCGAGCTATTGTCAGAGCCTTGCCAGCGATGGCTTTATCGTCGACGTAATTGGCAATGTCTATGAGTCCTGCCAGCTGCTTGTGGACACTATAGTAAGGAGCCCAGACCCACTGCTCGTTGTTGTATGCGCGATACATCTCGATGAGCACGCAGTGCTGCGCGGGTATGGCGTTGAGATAGCCGTAGCCGTAGTGGGCATACTCCTGCTTGTAGCGGTCAAAGTCGGCCCAGGTGCCTCGCAGTTCACGCAGCTCGGATTCAGGAGCCAAGTCGCGGGCCTCACGATAACGGCCCAGAGCGTCGTCGTAGACGAATGTGCGCTCTTGGCAGGCCCTCAACTCGTCTACCATCGTGCGCAAGTTCTCCTTCAAGCGCTGACGCTTAGCAGCGTTGGTGCACGAGGCATAGGCCATGGCCATAGCGCTCATGTAGTGGCCGCTACCGTGTCCCTTGAGTTTCGTCGTTGGGGAGTCCCATCCGTCAGCCTCAGGATAGCCGTCGGTAGGCAGGCCGTAAGTGTCGCGGTAGTTGTAAAGCTGTTGCTTAACGTCGAGCGATAGCAACTGGTCGATGTCGAGGTCGCGGTTGTGAGTGAGGCGGTTGTCGCCAATGATGCTGACGCTGTTCAGTGGCAACGGCTCGGCTATGGGTCGGTTAGATGGAGTGGCATAAGATTCACCCTCCACCTTCACAGACGCTGTCACGGGCAGGCCCTGCGTGGTGGTGTTGTCGCCAATGATGTAACCTTGGATAGTATATTCCGAACCAGCGGGTTTGGACATCATTTCCTGCTCGCTTTGCGGCGAGGCGTTCTGCCAGCGAACCTGCCGGTACTCCTTCGTACCATCGGAGTTGACGGTCCACAGCCGATAAGGCAAACGGGGCACAGTGCCGACGGGGGCTGTCACGCGGACACCTTCGACTGCCGTTATATGAACATAGTCTGGAGCTGACTGAGCTGAGGCGCAGAGCGCCGAGGCAAGCAAGAGGGAAAAGAACGATATTCTCTTCATAGACAAATA
Organism: Bacteroidaceae bacterium; assembly: GCA_017469685.1. Lineage (GTDB taxonomy): Bacteria > Bacteroidota > Bacteroidia > Bacteroidales > Bacteroidaceae > Physcousia. The sequence goes on from JAFUFW010000046.1 coordinate 14,752, forward strand.
ATGATTTGTGAATTATGAATTGATGTCAATGTCAATCTCCACAGGACAGTGGTCGCTACCAAAGATGTCAGTGTGTATGCGTGCATCACTGACAGCGTTGAACAGGCGATTGGACACGAGCCAGTAGTCGATGCGCCAACCTGCATTATTCAAGCGCGCATTGCCACGATAGCTCCACCACGAATAGACGCCGCCAAGCTCGGGGTGAAGCCGTCGCCACGTGTCGGTAAAGCCGGCATTGAGGAGTTGCGTGAACTTAGAGCGCTCCTCATCGGTAAAGCCGGCGTTCATGTGGTTCGTCTTCGGGTTCTTGAGGTCAATCTCCTCGTGAGCCACGTTCATGTCGCCGCATACAAGGACTGGCTTCTGCTGGTCGAGTTTCTGGAGATAAGCGCGGAAGTCATCGTCCCAGCTCATACGATAGTCAAGGCGTCGAAGGCCATCCTGAGAATTCGGCGTATAGACAGTAACGACAAAGAATGACTCGTACTCGAGAGTGACTATGCGCCCTTCGTGGTCGTGCTCGTCAATGCCCATGCCATAGGCTACGCTAAGAGGCGTGTGGCGCGTGAAGATGGCCGTGCCGGAATAGCCTTTCTTGTCAGCATAGTTCCAGAAACTCTGGTAACCGAGGAAGGCGAGGTCTATCTGTCCAGCCTGCAGCTTTGTCTCCTGCAGGCAGAAGAAGTCGGCATCCAGTTTCTCAAAGATCTCGTTAAAGCCTTTGCCACAGACTGCGCGCAGGCCGTTGACATTCCATGAAATCAGTTTCATTTATAGTTCTTTATTGGTTATTTCAGTTGTAAGGCACCATCGCCATGAAGGTCGAGGCTGGCAGACCAGCGCCGTTGCGGAGATCAGCATCAGTGAAGCCACTCCAGCCATAGCGTACAGCAGCGGGCCATTTTACATCGGGAGACGAGAGCACTATCCTGTCTCCTTCTATTTGGATGGTAGCCTGATGGAAGATGCCGTCAGGGCCTGCGAGTTCGAAGCCTCGCGTGCATGTGAGCCCCTCGGCATGGTCGAAGCGCAGGTGTGCGGTATGGTTCTGCCCTAACACAGCTGCGCGCAGGGTGGGGCCTTCGCTCTCGATGTCATGGTTGTAGGTGTTCTTCAGTGCAAGCAGTGCTAACCGTTCGCCTACGGGTCGCTTCGTGCGGTAATGCACATCTGCGGCATCGCCCACATCACTGCTCACTGCCATCCATGTGTCGGGGAGTTCTTTGCAAAGGCGTCGCTGGCTGTCGCGGAAGGCTGGCCAAGACGGGCGGGGGAGGCTACTGAGCTGGACCACATAGAATGGCAGGGTGGATTTCTTCTGGAATTCACAGTTCCAGCGTCGTGCAAAGTGCTCGCGCCACGACCGCTCAAGTAGAGTGAACAGGCGCTCATGCAGCTCCACGTTATGGGCGTTGCTCTCGCCCTGGTACCAAATGACGCCCTTGATGGGCAGAGGCCCGAGAGGCGCTATGGCGGCCTCGAAGAGGTAGGCGGGGTCATAGGGGTGTCGCTGTAGCAGGTTGTAGGCCGCCGAGTCCTTGTTCAGGGCATGAGCGATGTTCTGCGCCATGCGTCCGCGTGCCCATGGCTGACCATAGTCACCGTTTCGCCAGTCATGAAGGATATTCGGAAGCTCACGCTCCAGCGTGGAGCGGTCAATCCACGACTCTGTGGTGGAGCCGCCTACGGCGTTGCAGATAATGCCTATGGGTACATCGTTGAGGCTGTCGGCCAGCACACGTGCGAAGTTGAATGCGACAGCAGAGAAGTTCCTTACGGCATTGGGCGTAGCTGGTGTCCAGCCTTGAAAATCCATGTGCTGGAGTTTGTTGGTGAAGCGCAGAACGCTGTCCGGCCACTCCACGGCATCGGTTCTCGCCCGCGCAGGCATATTAAATATGTGTATGCGGCCAGCGAGGCGTGCGGCGTCGGCCAGGTCCTGTTCGAGGGTGTTACACTGATCCACCCTCAATTCCATGTTGGACTGCCCGCTGGCCAGCCACAGGTCGCCGAAGTAAAGGCTGTCGATGATAAGTGTCTGTTCCTTGGCCTTCGTGAGGTTCTCAAGGAGATATGGATAGTGGTCGGGATAGTAAAGACGGTAATGGTCGGGGGGCAGCGGTGTGGCAGTCAGCGTCAACTTGTAAGGACCTCCGGCCTTCATGTGAGGCAGTTCGAACCACCACGAACCGTCAGCGCGGGTGAAGGCATCACGCTGCTCCACCACCTTGCCGCCCTTGCTCAGCACGGCGCGGACGTTCTGTCGGGCATTGGCCTGCCCCTCAATCAGCAAGTGCTCGTCGCGCGGAAGCACCATGCCGCTGCTATAAACAGGTGGCAAACGCAACCCGCCGTGGTCACCTGTGAGTGCGCCATAAACCGTGCGCGCCAGGATCTGTGCACCCTCTGGGTTCGGGTGCAGGGCATCAGGGAAGAGGTCGGGGCGCGAGTGGAGCGGCGTATAAAGGTCGATGAGCTGCACGTTAGCGCCATTTGCCACTTTACGGATTGCCTCCTGAATCTGGGCATGCCAGTCACGCGTGCCGCTCTGGAAGCGTGGATGACGGTCGAAGATGGGCGTCATAAGACATATGAGCACGCGTGCCTTGGGGTTCACTACGAGGAAGGAATCAATGAGCGCACGGTAGTCTGGGATGAAATCTTCTTTCCAGTCGGGCCAGTCGCGAGGGTCGGTGTCGTTGAGGCCGAGGTGGATTACGACCCAGTCGGGGCGGAAGTCAAGTGCCTGATGGAACTCAGGCTGGCGCATATAGGGGCGATGACCTTTGTTCAACAGCGTAGCGCCCGAGCGCCCGAAGTTGCCTACCTCGAATCGGTTTGCGCCATAACGTTCATCGAGCATCTGCTGTAAACGTACCGGATAGGCATCACTCTCACGGTGGCGAAGGCCGTAACCGTATGTAACGCTATTTCCTACGCACGCCACGCGCAAAGGCGCTTCTGGCTTCTTAGCCCTGGAAGCTGAGGTGGGAAGCGTTGAAAGCGAAAAGAAAACTACGACACAACAGAATAATAGCCTGCGAAAAATGTTTGTAGTCATAATCAAAGCCGTTTTGCGCTACAAAGATAGTGAACAATTATTATTAAGCCATCTTTTATCCCACATTTTTATAAAAAATACGCACAAAAAGAGGGCTCCCGCAGGGGAGCCCAATGAACACTGCCCTTAAAAACACAGGCGAGTGCCAAGTCTTGAATGAATCCCAGAGTGGCAGGCTTGCTTAAGCGATGTCAATGTGGCGCGAGAGTTTCACTTCCTCCTTCTTCATCTTAGGAAGAACCACTGTCAGCACACCGTCCTCAACCTTTGCTGAGATAGCATCCTTGTCGACATCCTCGGGCAGAGTGTAAGCCTGCTGGTAGTTGGTGTACGAGAACTCACGACGGAGATAGTGCTCCTTCTTGTCCTCTTCCTTGTGTTCGAACTTGTTCTCGATGGCGATATTGAGATTGCCTTCGTCGTTGATGCTGATTCGGCAGTACTCTTTCTTCAGTCCCGGGGCTGCTACCTCCATGGTGTAAGCATTCTCGTCTACTTTTACATTTACGGCTGGTGCCGTGCGGTGAGTTGTAATATCGGTGTTGAAGAAATCATCGAATACTGTGGGGAACCAACTGTTCTTAAACATTACTGGTAACATGATTAAAACCTCCTATTGTTTAATGGTTAGACATTTATTATTTCGTTACCGCCTCAGCTGTATGCTTCAGCGTTCAAACATTATTATGCAATAGGTGTACCAAAGCTAAAAACAGACTTAAGCGTTTAGTTATCAATGACAAAATGTCCTCTCCAACGACATTTTGTCCTCTATTCTGCCATTATGTTTACCCGCCTCTACACAGAAGCGGGAGGGTGCAAAATCATTTGCATCCTCCCGCGCGCTTATATATTATATATAATAATATGTATTACATCATTCCACCCATGCCTGGGGCACCGCCCATCGGCATTTCGGGCTTCTCCTCCTTGGCGTCGCAGATGACGCACTCCGTCGTGAGGAACATGCCGGCGATGGAGGCGGCATTCTCGAGGGCTACGCGGGTCACCTTGGCCGGGTCGATGATACCGGCTGCGCGAAGGTCTTCGTAGCGGTCGGCACGGGCATTGTAGCCATAGTCGCCCTTTTCGTTTTTGACATTGTTGACGACGACGCTGCCTTCCAAGCCAGCGTTCTCTACGATCTGGCGTAGCGGCTCTTCGATGGCACGCTCTACGATGCGAATGCCAGTGGTCTCGTCGGCGTTCTCGCCCTGCAGTCCGCTGAGAGCTGCTATTGAGCGGATGTAAGCCACGCCGCCGCCGGCAACGATGCCTTCCTCAATGGCTGCGCGTGTGGCGCAAAGGGCGTCGTCGACGCGATCCTTCTTCTCCTTCATCTCGGTCTCAGAGGGAGCACCGACGTAGAGCACTGCGACGCCACCGCTGAGCTTAGCCAGACGCTCCTGCAGCTTCTCCTTGTCGTAGCTGGAGGTGGTGTTTTGAATCTCGTTCTTAATCTGGTTGATACGGTCGCGGATGGCCTGGCTGTCGCCGTGGCCGCTGACGATGGTGGTATTGTCCTTCGAAATGGTAACCTTGTCGGCCGAGCCGAGCATTTCTATAGTAGCCTGTTCGAGCTTTATTCCCTTCTCCTCGCTGATGACGAAGCCGCCTGTCAGCACGGCGATATCCTCGAGCATAGCCTTGCGGCGGTCGCCGAAACCAGGAGCCTTGACAGCGCAAATCTTCAGCTGACCGCGCAGGCGATTGACGACGAGCGTAGTGAGTGCTTCGCTATCGACGTCCTCGGCAATGACGAGCAGCGGACGGCCAGTCTGCACGGCGGGTTCGAGGATAGGCAGGAAGTCCTTCAGGTTGCTTATTTTCTTGTCGTAGACGAGGATGTAAGGGTTTTCCATCTCACACTCCATCTTCTCGGTGTTGGTAACGAAGTAAGCGCTGAGGTAGCCGCGGTCGAACTGCATACCTTCAACCACACCGATTGTGGTGTCGCGGCCCTTAGCCTCCTCAATGGTGATGACGCCGTCCTTCGAGACCTTCTTCATGGCCTCGGCCAGCAGCTTACCTATTTCAGGGTCGTTGTTGGCGCTGACGGTGGCTACCTGCTCAATCTTGTTGTAGTCGTCGCCGACCTGCTCGCTCTGGCCCTTAATGCACTCCACGACTTTGGCTACAGCCTTGTCGATACCACGCTTAAGGTCCATAGGATTGGCACCTGCGGTGACGTTCTTCAGGCCCTCGCGAACAATGGCCTGAGCCAGCACGGTAGCCGTAGTGGTGCCGTCGCCGGCATCGTCGCCCGTCTTTGAGGCCACGCTCTTGACGAGCTGAGCTCCAGCATTCTGGAAAGCATCAGCCAGCTCAATCTCCTTGGCGACGGTGACACCGTCCTTCGTAATCTGAGGAGCGCCGAACTTTTTCTCGATAATCACATTACGACCTTTCGGGCCAAGAGTAACCTTGACAGCATTGGCCAGCTGGTCCACGCCCTGCTTCATCTGTTCGCGGGCTTCGATATTGAATTTGATTTCTTTTGCCATGATATGTTTAATTCATAATTCACAATTCATAATTAATATAATAATTAATGTATGATGAATTGTGAGGGTTAACTTTTAGATGATACTTATTATTAAGAATTCATGAATCTCAATCCATAATCCATAAGTCATAGAGGTTTTACCGAACCAGAGACATAATTATGAATCGTGAATTAAGCACTATGAATTGTTATTGGAGCACTGCCACCACGTCGCTCTGGCGCATGATGAGGTATTTCTGGCCCTCATGCTCCAGCTCGGTGCCGGCATATTTGCCATAAAGCACTTGGTCGCCGGCCTTGAGCACCATTTCTTCGTCCTTGGTGCCACGGCCTACGGCCACCACAGTACCCTGCAGGGGTTTCTCTTTAGCAGTGTCGGGGATGATGATACCACCAATTGTTTTCTCTTCTGCTGCAGCAGGCTCGATGAGAACTCTGTCTGCAAGTGGTTGAATTTTCATAGTTGCTTTGTTTTTATGAGTTTAAAGTTATATTTTTATTTGCACTTTCGAATTAGCTAAAGACGTGCCAAACTATTTGTTTCTGCCATTATGGCAGAGGAAACAGCGAAAATAAGCTTTTTCCTGCCAACAGGTGAAGAATTATTTGATTTCAGAGCCTCGCTTGTCGATTTTTATCTAACTTTGTGCCGCAAACTTATGCGGACACTCACTTATCTTGCCATATTTCTGTTTGTTGCGCTGATGCTTGTCGTGCTGCCCAAGGATGGGGGCGGCGCCTGGGATCCCCGCATCATCGTGCCAGCTACGGCGGCGTTGTTCACGCTGCTGGTATGGCTTATTGCCCGTTTCATCGGCACCGACGACAATGCTTTAGACCTCGTCGTCACGGCATTCTTCATTATCTTGTTTGCCCCGGGCTCGCAGATATTCTTTTCACTCGACGAGGGCGGAATCATCGAATTGTGCTCGCAGTGCATCGTGCCCTTCTTCCTGACGCAGTACACACGCATCAGTCGCAAGAATTTCAAGATAACTTATGCCCTGATGCTACTGATGGGCATCTTCTGCAGCTTCACCCACGACGGCATCACGCTGCCGCTCTGCCTTGCCTTCCTCGCGCTTGCCTGGCAGCGCCGAGCCGACTTCTTCCGTCTGGCTTGCTGGCCTATGGTTGCGGGCTGGTTAGTAGGCACCATTCTTCAGTTTGCCACTCGCGACCGCCTGCCCAGCCTCACACCCGACTTAGACGCGCTTACGAGCCGTACAGCTCTCATCCTGGGTCTCCTGTGGGACACCAAAGTGTTTGTGTTTGCTCTCGGATTGACAGTGTGGCTGACGACAGTGTCGTGGGGCCGAGGCGAACTTCTCCGCCTGGTGAAGCGCCAGCGGCTGATCACCTACAGTCTTATCTTCGCACTCTCGCTCGTGCCTTTCGCTCCTTTGGGCATCGACAATGCCGTCACGAGTGTGTGCTTTTTCTCCATGCTGTGGGCCTTGCTCATCGTGAAGCGTCTGGAACAGCGCTACGTCGGTGCTGCCAGAGCTCGTAAGAGTTTATGATGTTTTGCCACAGGACGTAGCAGCCTGCGCCTATTGAGGCCTCGGCCGACAAGTAGACGAGGGCTATCCAGATGGCCAGTCCCGTATTCTTCTGGAACATGGCCTGCTTGGTGCAGATGCGCTCGTTTGTAGCCTTGCCGATGACACTTCCTATGATGAATTGCAGAACTGCCGTGGCGAGTGCCAGCAGGGCTATGACGCCGAAGAGATGGCTGGCAGTGTGGCTGTGCATGATGTTGCGCATAGTCAGGCCGGCAGTCATGGCCAGCGAGACGCTCCAAAGGTAGAACGCAAGATCGGGGGTCTGCATAATCCACTGATAGAGACGCTTGACCCAGTGGCGGACGCAGGCTCCGAGCAGGAGTGGTAGGAGCAGCACCGAGGCCAATTTCTTGAGAATAACGAGGAAAGCTGCGGCGAACGTGGCACCTGCGTGCGGCTCTATGACCGGGAAGACGCCCGACATGAGCAGCGAGGTTACGACCGACGAGATGAGTACGAAGGTTGTCATCTGCGTAACATCCCCGCCGAGTTTGCCCGTCACTACAGGCGATGCGGAGGCGCAGGGGGCAACGATACAGATAAGCACCACTTCAAGCAACTGCTTGCGTTCGAGCTGATTGACCCTGCCTGCGGCTGCAACATCCGCTCCAGCCGCAGAACAACCGATGTGGAGAATGGCTAACAAGACAAAAGCCGTCAGCACAAACTGCGCCAGCAGCATCCACAGGTGCCAGCCACGCGGGCTCATGCGGTGGAAATCCACTTTCGCGAACGTGACGAAAAGCGTCAGGAAAATTGTTGCCGGCAGCAGGTGTTCGATGACAGGCGAGAGCACATCGCCCGCAGCGTCGAGCTGCGGGGTCAGGGCAAACAGCAGATAAGCCCCTACACCTACGGCGATAGCCACCGGGAGCGTCCAGTTCTTCAGGAAACGGAGCATCGCTGAAGGGTTATAACCTGCTCGCAGTGGTCTACCACGGCCGGGCGGTGGGTTACGAAGATAAGCGTAGGTCTTACGGCGCAGCGCTTGTTGTGTTCGATGAGATTGTTCAGCAGGGTCTGCTCTGTCTGCTGGTCGAGGGCGCTTGTAGCTTCGTCGAGCAGGAGAATATTGCCGCGCCTGAGCAGCGCACGGGCTATGGCTATGCGCTGTGCCTGCCCTTCAGAGAGCCCTGCCCCGCCTTCGCCTACCGGGGTGTCGAGCCCGTTGGGCAGCGCGAGCACGAAGTCGGCGCAGGCCAGCCGCAAGGCCTCACACATTTCTTCGTCGGTAGCTTCGGGCTTGCCCAGCTGCATGTTCCAGCGCACAGAGCCACTGAAAAGCGTGTTGCCCTGCGGCACATATACGATGTTGCAGCGCGTGCGAGCCGACACTTCAGTCTCTTCCAGGCCTCCTCCGGATTCGGGGTAGGCTTTTTCGTTGCCAAAGATAACCACCGAACCCGCTGTGGGCTTCAGCAGGGCCAGCATCAGGCGTATCAATGTCGTCTTGCCAGCGCCGGTCTCACCGAGGATAGCCGTTGTGGAGCCAGGTGGGAAGGTGTAGGAGGCGTGGCTGAGGACGTGGCGGCTGTTGCTGTCGTAGGCGAAACTGACGTCGTCGACGCGCAGCCCTGCCCCTTGCGGGAAGAAAACAGGTTCGCCGTCGGCTTCCAACTTGGCCTCCTCGAGTTCCATCAGGCGCTCTGCGGCGGTGAAGCTGCCGATGATTACGGGTATGAAGCGCGTCAGCTCGCGGAAGGGTCCTTGTATCTGCCCGCACAGCTGGATGAAAGCGGTCATCATACCGAAGGTGATGGTGCCGTGAGCCAGCCGGTTGGCACTCCAGAGGAATGCGAATAGGTAAGCGCCTCCGAAACCGATGTTCAGCAGTAGGTTAGAAGTTGATGAGAACAGCGTGCGGTGACGCACCTGCCGGCGCAAGCTGTTCTGCTGGTCGCGGAGCAGGCCGAGCATAGTGTTGATGCGCTCAAGCGTCTTCAGCACCACACGGTGTTGCACGCTCTCCTGCATCGTCGACTGTATGCGGCTATCAGTCTGCCTTACCTCACGGGTTATCTCGCGCATTCGCCGGACGTAGATGCGGCTGAGGAGAATGAAGATGGGCAGCACGAAGGTAATCGTCAGGGCGAGCATGGCGTCCATACTAAATAAGAATATGAACGCGCACGCGAGGCGAACCACCACGGCCAAAGCCTGCGGCACGGTGTCGGTGGCTACACGAACTACCGTCTGGCTGTCGGCTACAAGGCGGTTCAGGACGTCGCCGCTATGGCGCTCTTCGCGGCCATTCCACTCGCTGCGGAGCAGGTGGCTGAAGACGCGCCGCTGCATCTTGTTCTGCGCATCGACGCCCAAGAGTGCCGCTATCCACCGCCCGATATAGCCCAAGGCCAGCTGAAGCACCATGATGCCTACGAGCACGGCGCCGGCCAACGTGAGCGTCTGAGGGCCACCATGTGCGACGCCCGTCGCCACGTCGATAACCTGTTTAGTAGCCCAGATGAAGGCGAAGTCGAGAGCCACACGCACCAAAGCGCTGACGGCATTGATGGCCGACTGCAGCTTCACCTGGCGGAATATCTCCAAGAGCCAGGCCAAAAGTTGTCGAGTACTATATCTACTCCCGTTCTTCATCTAATTCCTAATCCCTGATTTCCGCGCCCCTGACATCAGCTCCCCACATCAGTTTCTCGCGCAGCGTGCTGAAGAAGTTCTGGTCGGGGCGCTTGAGCACCTTGATGGTGAAGGGTGCACGGCGGATGGTGAGCCGGACGTCCTCGGCACACTTCTCGCTACGCCCGTCCAGGGCTACGAGGAAGCGATGGTTACGGGCTGCCACTGTCAGCGTGACTACGACATCGTCAGTAAGCACCAAGGGGCGGGCCGTCAGCGAGTGAGGCGCTACGGGCACGAGCCCGAGCGTACGGCTGCCGGGCTGCAGGATTGGGCCTCCAACAGACAGGGCATAGCCCGTGCTGCCCGTGGGGGTGTTCACGATAAGGCCGTCGGCCTGATACGTCGTGAGATACTCCCCGTTGATACTCACGTTGATGCTTATCATCGAAGAGACATCCCGCTTGAGCACCGCCACCTCATTCAGCGCATAGGGATGCCCTTCGGGAGCTCCGTGGTCGTAGGTGAGCTGCAAAAGGCTGCGCTCTTCAATGGTGCAGTGCCCCTCATAGATCTGCGAGATTACGGTTCCGATGTCCTCCGGAACTATGTCTGCCAGGAATCCCAGCCGCCCCATGTTCACCCCGAGTATGGGTATGCCCTTGTCGGCTACGCGACGGGCTGCCTCAAGGAAGGTGCCGTCGCCGCCGAGCGAGATGACATAGTCGGCCTCGAACGCCTCGCCGCTGATGAGCGTAGCCTTGGCGGGCAGGCCTACGTGGAGCTCGTCGCGGAGCAATCGGCTGAAAGGCTCGTCGACGGCCACAGTCGCACCGTGAGCCTCGAGCACCTGCAACAGCCGCTCAACAGCCACTGCTTTCTGGGCTTGGAAGAGGTTGCCGAAAAGGGCAAAACGAAGTGTCGGCATAGGGCTTTTATTTTGTTCTGCGCCGCAAAGTTAAGAAATTAGTCCTTAACAATGAGCTTTTTTCATGTTTTTCTTTGTTCTGAGGCTTTGCAAGTGCAAAAAAATCACTCTTTTCGCGCGCGATAATCGTTTATTTATTACTTTTGTGCCATCTAAACACTGATAGAGTATGACACGACTCAGCGTAAACATAAACAAAGTTGCCACCATACGCAACGCCCGTGGCGGCAACAACCCCGACGTGCTGCGCGTGGCACAGGACTGCGAGCGCTTCGGCGCGCAGGGCATCACCGTGCATCCACGCCCCGACCAGCGCCACATCCGTTATCAGGACGTGCGCGACCTGAGGCCGCTGCTCACCACTGAGTTCAACATCGAGGGCAACCCCATCTCGGAGTTCATAGCGCTCGTGCTGGAGAACCGCCCCACGCAGGTGACCCTCGTGCCCGACGGCCACGACCAGATTACCAGCAACCACGGCTGGGACACGCGCACCCACCTGAACTTCCTCACCGATGTCACCGCGCGCTTCCACGATGCAGGCATTCGCGTCAGCATCTTCGTCGGGGCCGACGAGGCGATGGTTGACTACGCAGCCCGCGCCGGAGCCGACCGCGTGGAGCTTTACACCGAGCCTTACGCCGCCGCCTACGCTGCCGGCCGCGAAGCTGCCATTGCCCCTTTCCTCCGCGCCGCAAAGGCTGCACAGGCCTATGGCCTCGGCCTCAACGCCGGCCACGACCTCAGCCTCGAGAACCTCGCCTTCTTCCACCAGCAGATTCCTTGGACTGACGAGGTCAGCATAGGGCACGCACTCATCTGCGACGCCCTATACCTCGGCCTCGAAGAGACGATAAGACGATACTTAGAACAACTCAAGACCACCTCCCCGCTTCCCCTCGAGGGGGAGGGCGGTTACTAATACCAACTGTCACACCTAAATCATTCCACCTCCTCCCTTGAGGGATGGCGGGGGTGGCTCCGCTTCTGCTATGATCAACTTATTCTTAGCTACTGGCTTCGAGGAGATAGAAGCCATCGGCACAGCCGACATTCTCCGCCGCGCAGGCTTGGACCTGCAATTAGTGTCTGTAACCGGCGAGCTCACCGTAACGGGCGCTCACAGCATCGGCATCGAGGCCGACGCCCTGTTTGAGGACGTCGACTTCTTCGAGTCCGACCTGCTGGTGCTGCCGGGCGGTATGCCAGGCGCTGCCAATCTGGCCGCCCACAGCGACCTCTGCGAGCGTCTGCGCGACCATGCCTACCTCGGCCGCCCCTTAGCAGCCATCTGTGCAGCTCCGCTCGTGCTCGGCCGCCTCGGCCTTCTCGAAGGCAAGCGCGCCACCTGCTACCCCGGTTTCGAAGGCGAGCTCGAGGGAGCCACCTGCACGGGCGCCCTCGTGGAGGTCGACGGGAACATCGTCACAGGCAAAGGCCCTGCCGCAGTGTTCGAGTTTGGCTACGCCCTCGTAGAGCTTATGAAGGACAGGCAGACCGCCGACGCCCTCAGGGAAGGGATGCTCTATAAGTGAAAAGTGAGCACCACTCTTTCACCCCACAACGTATGAAATACGCTATTGTAGTAGCCGGCGGAAAGGGGCTGCGGATGGGGTCCGACCTGCCAAAGCAGTTCCTGCCCATCGGGGGGCGGCCAGTGCTTATGCACACGCTCGAGACCTTCGAGCGTGCCATCCCGGGTATATGCCAGATTCTCGTCCTGCCCCACGACCAGCAAGCCTTATGGCACGAGCTGTGCGCACGCCATGCTTTCGCCCTACCCCACTCCGTCGTCGACGGCGGTGCCACACGCTTCCACTCAGTCAGCAACGGCCTTCACGCCCTGGTCTCGCTCCTGTCAGCGCGCCCCGGTTTGCCACCGACGCCGACGACCCTCCCGGGGCAGGCTGAAGCCGCCGGGCACTTGGTCGCCGTCCACGACGGGGTGCGCCCATTCGTGACCCCGGAGATTATCGGCCGCTGCTTCGAAGCTGCCCGCACGCATGGCGCCGCAGTCCCGGTAGTGCCAATCGTTGAGACCGTGCGTGAGCTCACATCTGGCCAGTCATCACTCGGCGCCGACCGCGCCGCAGGCCTTCCGGCCTCCGCTACCATCGACCGCTCGCGACTGCGGCTTGTGCAGACCCCTCAGGTGTTCCGTCTGGATTTGCTGCTCGAAGCCTATGCCCAGCCCTACCGCGAAGCATTTACCGACGACGCCTCCGTGGTCGAAGCGCTCGGCCACACGGTAGCACTCGTCGACGGCAACCGCGAAAACATCAAGATCACCAC
>JAFUFW010000029.1 GCA_017469685.1 Bacteroidaceae bacterium
AGGTACAATGGTGGTACAAAATTACTCTAATCGGGGCAAATCTGCAATAGGCGAAGAATAAGGTTAGTTAAGCGGAGTTAATTGTAAGACAGCGTTTTACACGCTTTGATTTAAGGTTTGTTTCGGTCTCTTTAGACCCAATTTAAACGGTGATGAATTCATGTGGAATCATTTCCACCTCTGGCAGAGGATCCATATAATCCCGAATCTTACTACTGATAGCTTCGCAAACATACTGCACGTCACCAAGACCTTTGACTATGCCATCATTATCAATGCCGAAGAAAAGGGAACCACCCAAGCCATTGGCGAAGGCACTTACACTCTTCAACCAACTCTTAGGTTTCTTCTCTTCAAGCATTACTTTGAAGTCGTATGCTGTACATTCCGCTATCAGAGTCTTTAATTCCATTTAATATGAGTTCTCGTTTTTTTTTTTTTGCAAAGGTACACTTTTTATTGAGAACAAGGCATAAAACTTTGTTTCGCGCGTGATTTAAGCAAATTTTATCTAAAATCACACCAATATGACACTAAAAGTAGCGATAATTGAAGTTCTTTGAATACCATTGCAACGCATAGTGGCGATATGCCATCTTTGCAAGACATATTGAAATTACGAAGCGTTATGCTTCTCTTGCTATAGGAAACCTGAGAAGTTTCTTAAGCATCGCAAGGGAGTATGATGGTTCGCGCATATAGCGTGGACAGTTCTACACCATTCAAGATGCAAGGTTTTCTCAGGACCTCCTATAGAAGAGTGGATGTAATCAGTGCCACGCTTCTGCGTAATAATAATCGTCCTATGGAGGTGTTGACGGGACACAGATATTGGAATAGCTATGGCATAACTAAAATCTTCAATTACAGAACTTGAAAAGGACAAGTCTCAAACTATTACAGAGCCCTTGATCGATATCGCCATAAGAGAATCTAAGATTTTGGGAAAAAGTCGATGAAACCGTACAAAATACAATATTTTTGTGAACAAATTACTCCTATACAGCAAATGTCAGACAAATGTCAGATAAATAATTTGGCGCATAAAGGACTATCTGCGTACCTTTGCCCCCGATTTGATAATCCCTAAAAACATTTCATGATGAAAGCGAAATTATATTGCATCGTTCTGTCGCTTCTATGTTGTACTCATCTGCGAGCAGAAGACCTCACCGCTATGATATGCGATGAGACCAACAGCCCCATCGAAGGAGTGAATGTGTCACTCAGATCTTCACGTGGCAACAAGATTGTAGCTGCTACTCTGACTGCGCCCAACGGCTCTTTCGTGCTCCACGATGTACAGGCTGGGAAGTACACCTTGCTATGTACTCACGTGGGCTATTCAGACTATTCGGCTAACGTGCACATTGTCAAGGAGCAGGATTTGGCATTGGGAACTCTGATTATGTTCACGGAAAGCGTTGAGATAAACGAGGTAGTAGTCTCGGCCAGCCGCAATGTGTTCACTACAGACAAGCAACTTATTTACCCATCCAACCAGCAAGCGGAAGCATCCTGCGGCGGGTTGGACTTGTTGCAGAAACTTCCTATTCCGCTATTGAACGTGAATCCTGTTATGCGGACGGTTTCTTCACTTGACCCGTCTGGTGGCGTTGCACTGTTCATCAATGACATTCCTGCCGATGCCAACGACATCGTCATTCTCGACCCGAAGCAGGTGAAGCGTGTGGAGGTCGTCCGTAATCCGGGCATGAAATACGGCTCGAATCTGGCTATTGCCCTAAACATCGTCATGAAACAGATGCAGGATGGTATTGCTTTAGGCGTTAATACGAACAATTCCACGAAACTCACCTATGGTTACAACAATGCGTTCGCCACATATAATCGCAAGAACTCCCAGTTGACGATTAACCAACGAGAAAACTACCAGAATTATTTCGAGCAGACTTCCGACGATGTGCGCGAGTACCTCATGCCAAATGGGGACTGGCACACCGTTCGCTTCCAGAGCCAGGATGCCCGTACTCTTTCCGCCACGCACGGCACGACCATGAAATACAATCTCACGAAGCCCGACAATTTTGTATTCCAAGCACAAGGCTATCTCAATCTACAGCGAAACCCTAAGCAAAAGCGCTCGTATCTCGTCAGCGAAACAGGGAAAGGGGACTACATCAACCGCATGGACACCCGCGACCAGTACGAATCGCCCGCACTGAGCATGTACTTCAAGAAATACCTGCCACACCAGCAAGCACTCATCTTCAACGTCGTTGGCACGTACATTCACTCTGCCTATGACTACTTCTACGAACAAGAGAATAACGGCTTTCAAGCGGCATACAGCGTAGGTGGCAAGAAGGCATCCGTCATAGGCGAAGCGAAATACTACAAAGGTTTCCAGTGGGGCAGTCTGACATCCGGCATACGCTCTTTCTACGGTGACACGCGCAACCATTATGTCAGCAACATCGACAACGAGGCAAAGATGGTTAGCTCGAACACCAATGCATACGTACAGGCAGACGGACGCTGGAAGAAACTCTCAGGCAGTGCCACGCTCTCCCTCGAAGACCAATATTACACCCAGCAGGACGACAAATACCACAAGCTGACTTTTAGCCCGCAAGCCAACCTCAACTATGCCGTTGCCCCCAGCATCAGCCTGGGCTATCGATTCAGCCTTGCCTCCCGTCTCCCATCGCTGGCGTCTATGAACGACATCACCATACAGAAGGACCAGTGGGAACGCCGCGTAGGCAACCCATTCTTGAAGCCCTTCAACCATGTGGAGAATTCACTTCGTGCAACATACTACAAAGCTAAAATATATGCAATGCTGAGTGCAACATACGCCATCAACAAGAACGCCATTATGCCCACCATCACTCGGACGGAAACCGACGGAATGGTATTCTTTGACAATGGGGCCAAGAACCAACGCGACATGAACCAGCTCGTGCTGACCGCCTATCTGCGCTACGCAGCCTTTAACAATAAGCTCATCGTTACGGGTGTGGGTAGCTATAATCATTTCAATGCTCAGAGTGACCTGTACACGAACAAACGAGGCTTCTTCTCCGGCAACATCGCTTTGGAAAGCTATCTCGGCAGTTTCTATCTTTCTGCCCGTTGCTCCAGCCGCGACTACAGCCTTTTTGCAGAAACCATTTGGTACAACGAATACACCAGTTCCATCAGCGCTTCCTACAAATGGAAAGACATCCAAGTGGGCATGACCTGGGAACAGCCTCTACAGCGGAATGGAACGAACAATCGGGTGGAGACCACCAACGATTTCGTTCATAAAACTGTGCGCCAAAGCAATCCTGAAGCTGGCAGCCACATCCTCCTTACCTTTGCTTGGCGATGGAGCCACGGTTTCAAGGCCAAGACACAGGAGGCTGAATTGGATAATAGGGATGCTGATGCTGGCATTCTAAAATGAACAGAACATTATAGAATCCAATGGAAATATACATAGAACGCTATCTCTATTGCAACCGTGATAGTGGGCCGACAATGTAGAACAGTATCGTGGAAATCCAGACACTTTCGTTGTTCCTCACAATGTCTGTGAGTCGTTGGCTATGCTTCTGCCAATTCGTTTCTTGCTGCTGGTGATGGTCGGCAAGCGTCTGTTTCTCTTGCCCCAGCCATTGGGTGTGACTGTCATGGAGCTGTTTCAGGCTTTCGTCATCAAGCCTCGTTTTGACTGGCGTCTGTTGTGCCTGGACAATTGCGTTGCAAATGCCAGTGATGGCGTTATCTGCGCTTTGGGTTGCAGCATTAAGACCTTTCTGTGTCGTTACACTACTTTCCTTCGCTTCTTTAATGGCTTCAAGCAATTTCAGCAATAGGGCAAGCGCTTCCTTGATCTGTTCCAAAGTGGCATCGAAGCGGTTCTGTTCTTTCTCTTAAACGTGTTCCTAACACAGTGTGTTCGAGGTAAGCCTTAGCCTCTTCTACTCCTTCAAGGCCGTAATACTCTGAGTTGGAGCTACGGCCTAAGCCCTTTATTTGCGGGAAGATGTACCATATCCAATGGCTTTGTTTCTGCCCAGAACGTATCTCACAGAGTGCGTCCTGATAAGAACCGCAGGTTCCCTCTTGAGCACGGATGAAACGCTGGAGGTCAAATTGCCGCTCACGCCCAAGCAGAACGTCGACGAAACTACGCGGCAGGCTCACATTATCCATCGCCAGTGCCTCGCGGAAATAAGGCGCTATCATCTCGTCCGTGTTTCCTGCTATACCACATCCTATGCGCGTGACGAGGAAATGCAGTTCGGGATGCGAGTTGGCAAACTGCTGGAAACGGTTGATATATGGAGAGAGATCTTCCTGACCCTGAATCCCAAAATCGGTGGGAATGGCGTAAGTCTGGCCTTGCAGCCCTTCGGCCTGTCCTCGCACGGCGCCGAAGCCCAATGCGGTCAAGGCAGCGCCACCAGCATGGTACCCAAGATATTGCTGCCGAACACAAAAATCTCATTCGGCTGCAAGCTGTCGATAAAGTCGGGAGTATAGGCCATGATGGCATTATATTCATCATTCACTTGAAGACGGGGCGGCCGTCGGCGTCCCAGCGGATGGTTTTCAGGAATATGCTGCGCTGTTCGTGCCCATCGTTGTCCCAAAGTGCATCGAGAAGGAGGTATGTGGTATCCGGGCTTTCGGATGGCACGATGCATATGTTTGATGCCCCATAGAGGTTGTCGTCGACGATGATGGGTTCCACGGACTTTGTCCAACTTGAGGGGTTCAGAAGGTCAGCCGTAGCTGGTGCTGTGAGCATACCGAGGATGTGGTATCGGGTCCAGATGCCGCTTGCTGAATAGCATACGCATACGTGGCGGCCGTCTGGCGAGAGGTAGGCCTCGGGGTTTTCGTTTACGTAGATAGGATAAGCAGAGCGACTGCCGTCGGGTTTTATCCATTGCCGCTCCCACTCGTACTCGGGTTGTGAGAGTAATACACGTTCTGACGCTACGGTGCAAGGGTCGCTCATGCGCGCGATATATATACATTGTGTCTCATGCTCAACTCGACGCTTGGGCCATCCGGACCAGAAGAGGTATAGTTGTCCGCCCACTTCAAGGACGTTGGGGTGTATGCCGTAGTTCCACTCATCATTGGTGTGTAGCGTTCCGCAGATTTCCCAAGTGCCAGTCATGGGATTGTCGCTGTCGCATTGAATGACGTATAGCTGGTGGTTGTCAGTGTTTCCGTTGTCGGCTTCGAAATAGATGTACCATCTGCCGTGGATGCGGTGGATTTCAGGAGCCCATGCGTGGTAGAGCCCGAGGCTGTCGGTGTTGAATAATATGTGCTCCGAGGCTTGCGGCAGCAAGTCCAGACTGGTAGTTACTGCAAGGCGAATGTCATCTCCGGGCGACTGCCGTGTGAAGTAGTATTTCCCATCGTAATATGCTGCATGTGGGTAGCTTCCGTTCTCAAAGAGCATGAGTGGCTTGGCCTCGCCGTCCTGCTCGCGGCCGCAGCCTGCAGTGGAGAAGATGAGCGCTATGACGGCAACGGCGGTCATGACTTGATGTGACGTTGTGGCAAGCACTCTTATTGCGCATGGCATCTTGGTTTTCATTATTTAGCTTTGTTCTAAGTTTTTCGAGTAATTGGTTATGCAGTAAGCGAACTGCGTCTGCAAAGATAATGATTGATTTTAAAAAAGAATAAAAACCGCCCAAGAAAAGTTTGTTTGAATACAAATTGGGCTCGATGAACACTTTTTTTTGTGTTTTGAAGAGTTTTTCACTTTTCTTTTTTAAAGAATGTGCTATTTTTGCGGTGGAAACGCATAATAACTAAAAAATATCGAGACTATGAAGCCTACAAATCCTTTCGTAACCATCGCAGCAGCAGTTGCCCTGTTGTGCGGAACAAGCTGTTCGAGCAAGACTGGCGGCACGCCTGCCGACGCCGTTTTCCAACCTTACCAGTCTACGGCACTTCGTGCTCCGTCCGTGCCGCTGGTGGTCAATGACCCTTATTTCTCCATCTGGTCGCCTTACGACAAGCTTACCGATGGCACCACTCGCCATTGGACCAACGACGAGAAGCCGCTCGAAGGCCTGCTCACCGTTGACGGCACCGTGTATCGCTGGATGGGCGCTGAGCGCTTCACTCTTAAGAGTATTGCCCCGATGGCCGATGAAGAGGCTTGGGAGGCTGACTACAGCCGCACGCCGCAGCACGATGGATGGCAGCTTCCCGATTTCCAGCCGACAGGCTGGCAGCGCGGCCGTGCTGCCTGGGGATCTGACGGACTCGACTTCGTGCGCACCCACTGGAGCGACCTCAACAGCGACCTCTACGTGCGCCGCACCGTAAGCCTCACAGCCGACGACCTCAAGGAGGACCTCTGGATGATCTACTCTCACGACGATGTCTTCGAACTTTACGTCAACGGCACAAAGGTTGCCGACACTGGAGAGACGTGGGTTGAAGGTGTACGCCTCCACATGGACGAAGAGCTGAAGGCCTTGCTCCACGAGGGCGAGAACGTCATCGCTGCCCACTGCCACAATACCACTGGCGGTGCTTACACCGACTTCGGACTCTTCAAGAACATGAGCGAGAAGTCGGAGATCGCCACCGCCGAGCAGAAGAGCATCAGCGTGCTGGCCACGAACACCTATTACACCTTTGCCTGCGGCCCCGTGGAGCTTGACGTTGTATTCACGGCTCCGATGCTCATGGACGACTACGACCTGCTGTCGGCCCCCATCAACTACATCTCCTATCAAGTGCGCTCAACCGACGGACAGAAGCACGACGTAAAGTTCAGCCTCTCGGCAGCCCGCGAGCTGGTGCTCAACAAGGCTTCGCAGCCCACACGCTCTGAGATTATCACCGAGGGCGGCATCCAATACGCCAAGAGCGGCACCGTTGACCAGCCTATCCTGGCCAAGAAGGGCGACGGCATCTGCATCGACTGGGGTTATCTCTACATCCCCGCCATCAACGGCGAAGTGTCGATTGCCGAGGCAGACCAGCTCGTGTTCACACGCGATCTGGGCAAAGTGGACAAAGCTGCCAGCTACATGATGATAGGCTACGACGAGGTGCAGGACATAGAATATATGTATAAGCGCTACAAAGGCTACTGGGCCCACGAAGGCAAAGTGAGCATCTTTGACATGTTCCGCCGCCTCGACAAGGAGTATGCCTCAATCATGAAGCGCTGCCGCAAGATGGACCAGCGCATATACGACGACGGCTTAGCTGCATGTGACAAGCTCTATGCCGAAGTGCTGTCGGCATCCTACCGCCACGTCATTGCGGCCCACAAGCTCTTCCGGGACGACCAAGGTAACCTGCTATTCTTCTCGAAAGAGAACAACTCCAACGGCTGCGTCAACACCGTGGACCTGACTTACCCCGAGTCGCCCCTCTTCCTCATCTACAACCCCGAGCTGCAGAAGGCTCAGATGACCTCTATCTTCGACTATAGCCTCAGCGGCCGTTGGACCAAACCTTTCGCAGCCCACGACCTTGGCACTTACCCCATCGCTAATGGTCAAGTCTACGGCGGCGACATGCCCTTGGAGGAAGCAGGCAATATGCTGACACTGGCAGCACAGCTCTGCCGCATCGACGACAACACGGAGTACGTAGACAAGTACTGGGATGTCATCACCACTTGGGCCGAATATCTATCAGAGAACGGTCAGGATCCCGAGAACCAGCTCTGCACCGACGACTTCGCAGGCCACTGGGCTCACAACTGCAACCTCAGCGTGAAAGCTATTATGGGCGTAGCCGGCTATGCCGAGATGGCTCGCATCAAGGGAGATAAGGCTACGGCCGAGAAGTATATGGCCCGCGCCAAGGAGATGGCCGAGAAGTGGGAACAGGACGCCCTCGAGGGCGACCACTACCGCCTGGCCTTCGACCGCGAGGACACCTGGAGCCAGAAGTACAATATGATCTGGGATAAGCTGTGGAAGACGAACCTCTTCCCCAACGATGCCATGGAGCGCGACGTGCAGTACTACCTGACGAAGCAGAACCGCTACGGACTGCCACTCGACTGCCGCAAGGACTACACCAAGAGCGACTGGATTATGTGGACGGCAGGTATGGCCAAGGATAAGGCCGACTTCCTGAAGTTCGTGGAGCCGCTCTACGACTATATGAACGAGACCGAATCACGCGTCCCCACCAGCGACTGGTACGACACCAAGACCGGCCTGATGGTAGGCTTCAAGGCCCGCTCCGTAATCGCCGGCCACTGGATGCGTGTGCTTGTTGACAAAGAGAAATAACTAATATAAACCTTATAAACTTAAGAGAATGAAACTGAAGACAACAACATTCTCGTCATTAGCTCTCATCACCGCCGTGATCGTCGGCTTCGCAACCACCGGTTGCGAGTCGTCAACAACGGTCGAGGACTATTATGGCGTACAGTCGTCGGCACCCTTCGACCCGTCGAAGCCCGTGACGATCACTGAGTTCACTCCCACCTCCGGGAGTGTGGGCCAGCAGATTTGCATCAAAGGCTCAAACTTCGGAAATGACACCTCGCAAGTGCACGTGACCATCGGTGGCAAGGAAGCCATAGTGGTCAGCTGCCGCAGCGAGGCCCTCTATGCCTACGTTCCCAGCGCCGCCTACGACCAAGTCGAAGGCACCACGCTCCGCGGCTCCGTAGCCGTCAGCGTAGGAGGCAAGACAGGCACGGCAGCAAACCCCTTCACCTACGAGCGTAAGATGGTCGTAGGCCGCCTCTGCGGTAAGTTTTACGAGCGCGAAGAAGATGTTGTATGGGCCGATGGCTCTTTCGCTACCGACGTCGAAGGCGTCAGTGGCTTTAAGAACGACGGTGTGATGCAGTTCTCACCCTACAACCACGACCACCTCTTCATCGTCTACGACCAGGAACCGCACTTCGGCACCGTGGCCCACGGCATACAGCTGCTCGACCTCAAGAACAAGACCGTGCAGACGATTCTGCCCCTGTCGATGTTCTCCAACGAACGTCTGCGCACAATCGACTTCGCCGTAGACCCCTTCGCCTACAACGAGGACGGCTCTTTCGAGACCGACGAGGAAGGCAACATCATCGGACGGGCACCCGAGGGATGGATTGAAACAGCTACGCCCAACCAGAAACGCTGGCGCGAGCACCTCATCATCTCGGCCGACAACGACGACAGCAACTACCGCGCTCACTCCGTCTACATCGTCGACCGCGACGCTGAAGGCAACTTCAGCCGCAACTCGCAGGTACGACAGCTGGCCAACTACCGCCAGTGCAACGGCGCAAGCTTGCACCCGGTCAACGGCGAGCTCTACTTCACCAGCTACCAGAAGGGTGAGGTCATCCGTCTGGAAATGGACAAGTACTGGGACACGCTGATTCCCGATGCCTCAGGCGGACGCCTGTCTTGGGACCCCTACGTCAACAACAACCTTACCGACGCAGCCTCCGGCAGCACCTCTGGCACGGGAGCTTTTGAAATCCTGTTCACCGTGCAGGACACCTACTGGGAGTTCCAGATCGACATCCATCCTTCGGGTAAGTTCGCTTACATCGTCGTCATCAATCGCAACTATATCTTGCGCACCGACTACGACGAGAAAACCAAGAAATTCTCTGCCCCCTACGTCATCGCCGGCGACATGAGCGCCGAAGGCTTCACCGACGGCGTCGGCAAGAGCGCCCGTCTGCGCCGCCCATACCAGGGCACCTTCGTCAAGAACGAAGAGTATGAGGCTGCAGGCAACGACGATATCTACGACTTCTACTTCTGCGACAGCCGTAACGACGCCATACGCCTGCTCACCCCAGAAGGCATCGTTAAGACCTACGCCGGCGGTAGCGCCGCCACACACGCTGACGGATACACCTACGGCAACGAGAATGGTGAGTTGCGCGACTTCGCTCGCTTCCACCGTCCGACAGGCCTTGTAAACGATGTCCACCGCGACGCTATCACAGGCGAGAACACCCTTATATTCTATATCCTCGACACGAGCAACTACTGCATCCGCACCATCACGATGGAGGAGAACCTCGAAGCAGAAGAACCCAAAGAGGAAGTTATTCCACTCCAACAGTAAAGCCCCCGACCACTATGAAAAAATATTTAGCTACAATAATGCTCCTGCTCGGTACGGCTTTCGCAGCTATGGCACAGCAGGAAGTCACCATAACGGGTGTCGTAAGCGATGATACGGGTCCACTGCCTGGCGTCAACGTAACTGTTAAGGACGCTAAGGGCTTGGGCGCAATAACCAATGTCAATGGTCAGTACACCATTAAGGTGGAGCAGTACAAGACGCTGGTCTTCTCATACATGGGCTTCCAAAGCCAGGAAGTCATGGTCAAGGACCAGAAGACAATCAACATTACCCTCTCCGAGGCTAAGATCAGCGCCATGGACGAAGTCGTAGTCACCGGTATGCAGGCTCAGAAGAAGCTCACCCTGACCGGTGCCGTGACCAACGTAAAGATGGAGGAACTGAAGCACTTCAACACCTCAAACATCACCAATACCCTTGCAGGTAACGTCGCCGGCGTGCTCGCCTTCCAGAAATCGGGTCAGCCAGGTAAGAACACCTCTGAGTTCTGGATTCGCGGTATCAGCACCTTCGGTGCCAGCAACTCGGCCTACATCCTCGTCGACGGCTTCGAGCGCGAAAACCTCGACGACATCAACATCGAGGATATCGAGTCGTTCTCTGTCCTCAAGGATGCCTCCGCCACCGCTATCTACGGTTCGAAAGGCGCTAACGGCGTCGTGCTCATCACCACGAAGCACGGCCGTGCCGGAAAGGTCGACATCAACGCCAAGTTCGAGACTTCGTACAACACGCGCACCATCACCCCCGAATTCGTCAGCGGCTTCGACTATGCCAATTATCTGAACGAAGCCCGAGTGACGCGCAACCTCGGCGTGCTCTACCAGCCGGTGGAGCTCGACATCATCCGCTATGGCCTCGACCCCGACCTGTACCCCAACGTCGACTGGCAGGACCTGCTGCTGAAGGACGGCGCCATGAGCTATCGTGCCAACCTGAACATCAGCGGCGGCGGCGAGACAGCACGCTACTACGTCTCGATGGCCTACACGCAGGACGAAGGTATGTATAAGACCGACAAGACACTGCGCGACCGCTACGACACTAATGCCAACTACGACCGTTGGAACTACCGCATGAACGTCGACGTCGACGTCACCAAGACCACCGTCTTGAAACTCGGTATCAGCGGCAACCTCAACAAACGCAACTCTCCGGGTATAGGCGACGACAAGGTCTGGGGCCAGATGTTCGGCTACAACCCACTCTACACCCCTGTGCTCTACAGCAACGGAACCTTCCCCGCAAAGGGCGTTTTCAATGAATCTACTGAGAACGGTGTCACGGTTTATAAACTCGACGAGAACTACATCAACCCGTGGGTCAGTTCGACGCAGACAGGTTACAACACCGAGTGGCAAAACAACATCCAGACGAACGTCACCCTGGAGCAGAAACTGGACTTCATCACAAAGGGCCTGACCTTCACCGGCCGCTTCGGTTACGACACTTATAATAATAATAGTATCCAGCACCACCGCCTGCCGCCCCTTTATGCTGCACGCTCCCGCAACACCGAGACCGGACAGCTCGACTTCCAGCAGGTGCAGTCAGTACAGGACATGACTCAGTCGAGCTACAACGATGGTTCACGTCGCGAGTTCCTCGACCTGCTCCTGCACTGGGACCGCCAGTTCTGGGACTACCACAACTTCGCCGCCAACGTTAAGTTCACCGAGGACCAGAACATCAGCACCCAGAATCTTGGCACGGACATCAAGAACTCCGTATCGCGCAAGAACAAGGGTCTGGCTGCCCAGTTCACCTACAACTTCGCCTCGCGCTACTTCGCCGACTTCAACTTCGGCTACAACGGTTCTGAGAACTTCGCGGACGGCCACCGCTGGGGCTTCTTCCCCGCTTGGTCTGTTGCTTGGAACGTTGGCGAGGAGCCTTGGGTGAAGAAGAACGTCAAGTGGCTCGACATGTTCAAGATCCGCTTCTCCAACGGTCGCGTAGGTTCTGATGCTACTGGCGACAACCGCTTCCCCTACCTCTACACCCTCGAAGAGTCTGGCAACGGCTACACTTGGGGCCAGAACGGGCAGAACAGCTACGGCTCAGTGCGCTATCGCCAGGTAGCTTCAGAGTACGTAACGTGGGAAGTAGCAACGAAGAACGACCTTGGTATTGACCTCGTGCTCTTCGACAACAGGTTCTCCCTGACCGTCGACTACTTCGACGAGAAACGTACCGGCATCTTCCAGGAGCGCCGTTACTTGCCCACCACCGTCGGTCTTGAATATTGGGACAACAATGGTTGGAACTACCCGAAAGCCAACGTGGGCGCTGTAAGTTCACGAGGCTTCGACGGCAACTTCAGCTACAACGACAAGTTCGGACAGGTTGGTCTGACTGTACGCGGCAACATCACCTACAGCAAGAACAAAATCGAGGAGTACGACGAAGAGAACAACGTCTACGCCTACCAGAATCAGTACGGATATCGCGTCAATCAAGTGCGCGGCCTCATAGCCGAAGGACTCTTCAAAGACTATGACGACATTCGCAACTCTCCCGTTCAAGAGTTTGGAACCGTGCAGCCTGGTGATATCAAATATAAGGACGTAAACGGCGACGGCGTAGTCAACAACGGTGACGTCTGCGCCATCGGTGCCACCGACCGTCCCAGCCTCATCTACGGTCTGGGCTTCACGGTAACCTGGAAGGGATTCGACTTCAATGTCCACCTCCAGGGTGCCGGCAAGAGCACCTTCTCGACCTACGGCAAGTGTGTCTGGGCCTTCAGCGAGAGCCAGTGGGGTAACATCTTCAAGGGCCAGCTCGACAACCGCTGGGTCGACAGCGAGACAGCAGCCAAGCTCGGCATTCAGGCCAACGAAGATCCCAATGCCACCTACCCGCGCCTCAGCTATGGCGGCAACAGCAACAACGACCGCAACTCAACCTTCTGGCTGCGCGACGGCCGCTATCTCCGTCTGAAGAACCTCGACATCGGTTACACGCTTCCCAAGCATATTGTAAACCAAATCCACTTCTCGAACATTCGCGTATACCTGGCTGCCACAAACCTGTTCTTCATCCACAAGAAGTTCAGCACATGGGACCCCGAATCCCTGCAGCCGCGCGGCGAGGACTATCCTATCACCAAGGCCGTCACTGCCGGTCTGCAAGTTAATATCTAAAGGCCCACCCCCTACCCCTCCCTGTGAGGGAGGGGAGAGTGGTTAGATAACGAGATTTGATTTCAATAGATTCATTAGAAAGAAAATGAATACAAATATGAAAACATATAAGAGCTATATCTTTGGGGTAGGTCTTCTGCTTATGATGAGTGGATTATTCTTCTCGTCGTGCGCCGACCTCGACTCCGACAAATACTTTGGCGACCGCAAGACTCTCGAGAGTGTCTTTACCGATCGCGTGCAGGTCGACCAGTGGCTCGCTCACGCTTATTCGTTCCTTACGGGCAGCAACTTTGAAGTCTGTTCAAAGGGCGGCACTGGTGGCGAGAACTCGGCCTGGAACCCCTTCTGCTTCGCCGACGACATCTACTACGGCGACCGCGACTATGCCTATGGCGATGCCAAGGATGCCGGTTTCACATCCTACAATACGTTCCGCGAGGGCGGCTACACTGAGGCTGTAGGCCAGGATGCCTGGGTACGCAGCTATCAGGGCATATACCAAGCCAGCATCTTCCTCAAGAACATCGATATGAACACCGACCTCTCTGATGAGGATCGTATCGACAAGAAAGGCCAGGCCCGCTTCGTGCGCGCATACTATTATTGGTTACTCCTGCGCAAGTTCGGTCCTATACCCATCATGCCCGACGAAGGCGCCGACTACACTCTTGAATACGACGACCTGGCCACACCGCGCTCTACCTATGAGGAGTGTGCCAACTATATCGCCGAGGAGATGGCAAAGGCTGCAACTGAGATCTCACCCCGATGGACCAACAAGCGCGACGAAGCCAACATCGCACGTCCCACCCGTGGAGCTTGCCTCGCAACTCGTGCTATTGCACTGACCTATGCAGCCAGCCCTCTGGCCAACGGCCAGCTGAAGAACGGCAAACATCCGTCCAACGTAACTGACGAGATTGCCAAGAACCTTCATAACTTCGATGGCACCCCCTTGCTCTCGATAGACTACGACGAAGCAAAGTGGGCACGTGCTGCCGCGGCCTGCAAGGACGTCATGGACCTCGGAGGCTATGAGCTCTACCACGCAGGCCTAAACACCGTAGAGGCTGATGGTGCTCCACTGACCGTAGAGCCCGACTATGACCCAGTCTTCTCGGAGAGCAACTGGCCCAATGGCTGGAAAGACATCGACCCATACCTCTCGTATCGCAACCTGTTCAATGGTACCGCCAGCGCTGTCGACAACCCAGAACTCATCTTCACGCGCGGTTCCAATATGAGCATGGGCGACAACGACAATGGCCTCGGTGCCATGGTAGCTCATTCCATGCCTGTATCGCTTAACGGTTGGAACACCCATGGCATGACCCAGAAGATGTGCGACACCTACTACATGCGTGACGGCAGCGATGTCCCCGGAATGTACCGCGAATGGCGACAGGACGGCGTCGAGGGCAACGACATGGGCAACAATGAAGAGCGCCCCACCGGTTGGACCAGCCGTAGCGAGATTCAAGGCGGCGAATACCCCGAACTCTCACAGAACCTGCGCCTGTTCCCTGGCATGAACGTCTCTAAGCAGTACGTGCGCCGCGAGCCTCGTTTCTATGCGAGTGTAGGGTTTAGCGGCAGCTATTGGGAACAGCTTCAGAATCCTACACAGAGTCAGCGCAATGCCCAGATCTTCTACTACCGTTCAGGCGGCAATGGATATATCAATGCCTTCTCATATCTCCGAACTGGTATAGGTATCAAGAAGTTCTATCATCCAGATGACTTCCGCGATGCTCAGCACGACTATTCGCACCTGCGCACCAAGTTTGAGCCCGCCATACGCTATGCCGACATCCTGCTGATGTATGCCGAGTGCCTCAACGAGCTCACACAGAGCTACACCATCAAGAGCTGGCAGGGCCAAGACATGACCATCAGCCGAAACGTAGAGGAGATGAAAAAAGGCATACAACCCATCCGCATCCGTGCCGGACTGCACGACTACACCGCCG
The DNA here is from genome assembly GCA_017469685.1 of Bacteroidaceae bacterium. Classification (GTDB taxonomy): domain Bacteria; phylum Bacteroidota; class Bacteroidia; order Bacteroidales; family Bacteroidaceae; genus Physcousia. Next base: position 15,197 of record JAFUFW010000029.1, read on the forward strand.
ATGAGTATGCCGACGCCAACCTGCTTCGTGCCAAGATTAAGCGTGAACGCATGATTGAGTTCATGGGCGAAGGCAAGCGTTACTTCGACCTGCGCCGTTGGATGGATGCTCCCGTAGAGGAAAACAAGCGCGTCTATGGTCTCAACGTCTTCCAGACATCTGCCAAGCGCGACGAGTTCATGCAGGTAATTCCCGTCTACAACCTATCAGCCAACTTCAACGACAAGATGTACTTCTGGCCTATATCTCATACTGACCTCAAGCGCAACAAGAACCTTGTGCAGAACCCAGGCTGGACGTACAACGACTAAAGTTACCCACCCCGGCCCCAAGCCTCCCCCCCGCCCCCTCTCCAAAGGGCGAGGGGAGAAGAGGGAGGGGCGAGGGGGTACCTGACTGACAAGAATAGAAATATATTATCACATACAATTATGAAAACAAAGATATTTAATATTCTTTTTGTTGCTGGTGTGGCATTGTTGGGAGGAGTTCTCGTTGCCTGCAACGACGAGTGGAAGGAGGAGCAGTACGAGCACTACATTAGCTTCAAAGCTCCATTGAACGACAACGGCGTGACTTCTGTCTACGTACCTTACACCCGCCACGATGATGATGGCCAGCCTACCTACGGCCGTACAGGGCTCTCGCACTATGAGCTGCCCGTCATCGTCAGCGGCACTACCAACAACGACCGCGACCTCGTCATCCGCTTTGGCCACAGCGACACCCTTGACATCCTCAACTTTGAGCGCTTCGGCTCGCCCGCCTATCGTGCAGACATCGTCGACCTTTATTATAAGGACATGAGCGACTATGCCTCATACCCGTCGACACTGAGCATACCCAGTGGCCAGAACATCGGTCTGCTGAAAATCCAGTTCGACTTCAACGGCATCGACCTCAAAGACAAGTGGGTATTACCTATCGAGATTCTGAAAGACGACAGCTATCAGCCCCACCCGCGCAAAAATTACGCCAAAGCCATGCTGCGCGTGTATCCCTACAACGACTATTCTGGCAACTACTCAGCCACGACGCTCACCATCACCAATGCCGACGATCCGACGAACGCCACTGGTATGGAGACCGCTCGCGGCTACGTTGTCGACGAGAACTCCATATTCTTTTTCGCAGGAAATATTGATGAGACCCGCGTCGACCGCCAGAACTACAAGGTATTCTTCAAGTTTGTTCCAGACGACGACAATCCCAACATCGGCCGCGTTGAACTCTCATCAGACAACGCAGAGCAGAACGGCTTTGTCAACGTAGGCCAGACATCCTACCACATCTACGAGCAGATGGATGAAGTGCAGCCTTGGCTCATGCACCGTTACGTAATCATCAGCGGTATAGAGTACAACTACACCGACTACACCTCCGTAGAAGGGTATCCTATGGAGTACACCGTAAAGGGCATTCTCACTCTCGAACGCCAGCTGAACACCCAGATTCCGAACGAGGATCAGGCCATTCAGTGGTAAGATAAAAAAGACTCTCCCCCGCCCTCCCTGTCAGGGAGGGAGCGATTACCTAACAAGAATTGAAAACAAACAACACGATGAAGTATTATAAGTATTTCCTAACAAACATACTTTTATTATCAACGACCCTCCTGCCCGCACAGGTAACCGCTCCCTCCCTGACAGGGAGGGCGGGGGCAGAGTCCCCTTCTTCTTACGTTAGTCCATTAGTCGGCACCCTCTCCAAGCACTCTCTCAGCACGGGCAACACATATCCGGCCATAGCTCTGCCCTGGGGCATGAACTTCTGGACGCCCCAGACAGGGCGTATGGGCGACGGATGGCAGTACGTTTACACCGAGGATAAGCTCCGCGGCATTAAGCAGACCCACCAGCCCTCGCCTTGGATAAATGACTACGGCCAGTTTGCCATCATGCCAACCACCCGCACCGTCTTCCGCGAAGACGATCGCGCTTCATGGTTCAGTCATAAGGCTGAGGTTGCTACACCTTATTATTATAAGGTATACCTTGCCGATTGGGATGTCGTAGCCGAACTGGCTCCTACAGAGCGTGCAGCCATCATGCGACTGACCTATCCTGAGACCGACGATGCGCGCGTCGTCATCGACCCATTTGATGGTGGTTCCTACCTGCAAATCGACGACAGCAAGCGCCGCGTAATAGGCTACACCACCAAGAATAGCGGTGGCGTGCCTGAAAGCTTCAAGAACTACTTCATCATTGAGTTCTCACATCCCATCACCTTCGCTGCCACCTATGGCGACAAGAGCACGGGCTCGCTCGACGTTGGCACCGTGGAGCGAAAAGACAACCATGTGATTGGCGTCGTAGGCTTCCCCCGACTAAAGCGAGGCGAACAGGTGACGCTCCGTATCGCATCCTCTTTCATCAGCTTCGAGCAGGCTGAGCGCAACCTACAGGAGCTGGGAGCCCGCACCTTCGACCAGATCTGCGCTGCCGGCCGCCAGCGCTGGGACGACGTCCTTGGGCGCATCCGCATCGAGGACGACGACATCGACCACATGCGCACATTCTACAGTTGCCTCTATCGCTCCGTCCTTTTCCCCCGCTCGTTCTTCGAATACGGCACCGACGGGCAGCCCATCCACTACAGCCCACATACGGGCGAAATACAGCCTGGCCGCTATTTCACCGACACCGGTTTCTGGGACACCTTCCGCTGCCTCTTTCCGCTCCTAAACCTTGTTTATCCAGAGATGAACGTCCAGATGCAGGAGGGCCTCGTCAACTGCTACCGCGAGAGCGGCTTCCTGCCCGAATGGGCCAGCCCCGGTCATCGCGGCTGCATGGTCGGCAACAACTCGGCCTCCGTCGTGGCCGATGCCTACCTGAAACTCTTCTCCACGTCCTCGCAGGGAGGGCCTGATGGTTGCGCGTCCTACGACATCGAAGCCCTCTGGCAGGCCGTCAAGCATGGAGCCAATGCCGTGCACCCGCAGGTCGGCTCCACGGGGCGCATGGGCTTCGAGTTCTACAACAAGCTCGGTTATGTGCCCTACGATGCTGGCATCAATGAGAGCGTGGCACGAACGCTCGAGTATGCCTACGACGACTGGTGCATCTATCAGCTCGGCCGCAGGCTCGGGAAGAAGGAAAAAGAGTTGAAGCCATTCCGCGATCATGCCCTCAACTACCGCAACGTCTTCGACCCCGAGACCAAGCTAATGCGTGGTCGCCTGAAGGACGGCAAGTTCCAGGAGCCCTTCAATCCCTTGAAGTGGGGCGACGCCTTCACCGAGGGCAATGCCTGGCACTACACGTGGTCCGTCTTCCACGACCCCGAGGGCCTCATCCGCCTGATGGGCGGTAAGGACGTCTTCGTCGCCATGCTCGACTCCGTGTTCAACGTCCCGCCCCTCTTCGACGAGAGTTACTACGGCGGTGTCATCCACGAGATACGCGAGATGCAGATAATGAACATGGGCAACTACGCCCACGGCAACCAGCCTATCCAACACATGATCTACCTCTACGACTGGGCCGGCCAGCCTTGGAAGTCACAACAGCGCGTCCGCGAGGTCATGGACCGCTTCTACACCCCTGCCCCCGACGGCTACTGCGGCGACGAGGACAATGGTCAGACCTCCGCCTGGTATGTCTTCTCGGCCCTTGGCTTCTATCCCGTATGCCCCGGCTCTGGTGAGTACGCCATCGGCACGCCCTATTTCCGCAAGGCCACAGTGCAGTTGCCTACAGGCAATACCATAACGATTGAAAGCACAAACACAAGACTACCATACATCCAGCGGCTGACGGTCGACGGGCAGCCCTACACGCACAACTACCTCCGCCACGAAGACCTGCTACGAGGGGCCACGCTCCACTTCGACTTAGGCCCGCAGCCCAACCGCTCGCGCGGCACAGCTGCTGACGATGCCCCCTACAGCTTCACGTCCGAACTCAGCCAGAAGTAAAACATTAATGTTATCGTTAACCTTGAACAAGCGACCATACGCATTGGTCAATTCATCCAATCGGGAAAGCAAACACGACTGGACGCATTGTCCTGCGCGACTGGTCGCTTTATTATTTATCCGCAGTACAGAGAAATGAAGAACATAGCAAGAAGCATCACCACAATCTGCTTGTTACTGACATTCGCCGCCCTGCCAGCCCTGGCGCAGGACTATCGCACAGGCATACGCATTGGTTGGGACTATCGCACTCAACGTTTCGTCTCTGGCGGAGCTTATGGAAGGCTCAAGGTGCTCAGCAACGGGCTCGAAGCCTTTGTCTATGACGAAGGCGGCACTTGCAAGATACGTTTACGTCGCAGCGGAGTCAGCAGCTTTGCCTCAGCTATAACCGTTGCAACACCCCCGTCAGGCTCGGGCTATACGAATTGTGAATTGCTTGAACTGGCCGACGGCACACTTATGTATGCCTACAACGAGCGCATCAATGGCACAGGCGTGAAGATAAAGGTCAAATACTCCGTTAATGGCGGCCGCACATGGCGCGACGAGCAGACCGTCTACGAAGTTCGTGAGAGCGACTTCCTTGCCGACGAAGGCTACTATGGCATCTGGGAGCCGGCAATGATTCAGCTGCCGAATGGCGAGGTGCAGCTCTATTTCGCAAGTGAGTACCTCGTGCCCGGCCACGACCAGAAGATAGTCATGCTACGCTCACTCACTGTTTCCGAGAGCGGAGCCCGCGTGTGGGAGGCGCAGGCTGTCGACGTCAGCTACACCGTAGGCTACCGCGACGGCATGCCAGTGCCCCTCGTCCTTCGCGACGGCAAAGGCATTGTCTTCGCCATCGAGGACGACGGCTTCGGCGGCGGCTTCCAGCCTGGCATCATCTATTCTTCGATGACCGACAACTGGACCAGCGGCATACGCTATGGCGACAGCCGCAACCGTTGGCGGGCAATCATCGACGGTGAGCCGCGCGGAGGCGGAGCGCCCTATATCATACAGCTCACGTCGGGCGAGACGCTAATCTCTACTCAGACCAACTATTTCAACGACCAGCGAGGAGCGCCCTTGGATGATATGTACAAGAACCGTCCATTCGTCTACATAGGCGATGCCGACGCCCGCAACTTCAGCCGCTACTCCATCCCCTTCCCATTCATCGACGAGCCCAACCAAGGCGGCGTCTGGAACGCCTTATGCCAGACCAACGACTCTACCGTAGTCTGCGTCTCCGACGTGCATGGCCACCCTACTCAGAGCGGGCTATGGATTGTCGACGGCCATATTATGCACCCGCTGACGGCCTACTCCATACCCGCCGGCACCGCTCTTGAGGGAATAGAATGGGCGCCCCTGATGTCCGACATCATCGTGGGTGCGCAGACTCAGGCTCAGATGCGCGTGGCCTCATGCTGGTCAACGGACTCGCTCTTCCTCCATTTCGTCGTCAACGACCGCACCCTCCGCTCCGGCTCCAACGGTGCTCCTGTCTGGGACACCGACGGCGTAGAGTTCTACTGCGACATGTACAACCGTATGACCGACAACGTTCCCACCAACGCAGTGAAATATCTCGTAAACATTGACGGCGGCACGCTCGTCACGCGCATGGCAGCCCAGGGATGGACAGACGTCGACCCGTCCTTACACCAGATGCACCACATCGTGACCCGCTCTGACACCCACTACACTATCGACATGGCACTCCCATGGGGCAACCTGCTGCGCCGCCCGACGAGCAAGAAGTTTGCAGCCTACTTCAAGCTCCACAACAACGACCTCCACGGCGGTAAGGAATGTATCCACCACGAAGTGCTCTCTGGCGTCGATGAGGGCCGTGTCCGCACATGGTGGCAGGTCACGATGGACAGTGCACCCGATGCCATAGAAGCACCTCGCTTCGAGCCCACGGCCGATTCTTCAGCAGCCTTCTACAATCTGCAAGGCCTCCCCACCCGCTTTCCGAGCCGGGGAATCTATATTGTAGACGGCAAAAAGGTGGCAATAAAATAGGTTTAGTGACAGGTTCTTTTGAGAAACAAAGATTAGATATTAATAATAAAAAAGTGATATGGCAACAAAATCATCCCCTTACACAGCCTCACGATGGCTGCTGTGCTTATTCTTGTACTCTATATTCCTATTCATATCAGGCACGAATTCCCTTCTGGCTCAAAACGTCACTTTCACAATTACTGATGCCATGCAGTGGAAAGCGTATGATGACTTCAACGAAGCTCTCATCGACAAGACAAGCAACATATATATGGCCGATACCGAACAGCCCTCTGCCAACCATCGCGGCAACGGAGCACGCGACAACGACCGCTCAGGCTGTGCAGCCGCTATCTGGTGTCAGGCCATATACTACGACATGGTCATCAATGCCTACAACCGCGCCAAGGCTGAAGGCAACGAGGAGCTGATGAACAAATACAAGGAGCTGCACGACAAAATATACAGAGGAGAGAAAGCGCACTACGTGAACTTCAACTTCAACGACGCCAACACCAACACCGGTTGGTTCATATACGACGACATTATGTGGTGGACGTGCGCTCTGGCACGAGCCTATGAAGCTTTTGGTGCATCAGAGTTTCTGGTTGTATCTGAGCGCAGTTTCTGCCGCGTGTGGTACGGCAGTTCCACCGTTGGCGACGATGGTTCCTATGCCGACCCCGCACGTTTCAGCGGCAAGGCCGGAGGAGGAATGTTCTGGGAGTGGCAGCCCATAAATAATCCCAAGCCCCACCAGGCTGGCGACTTCCGCTCTGCTTGCATCAACTTCCCCACGGTCATCGCAGCCAGCCTCCTGCACCAGCTTGTCCCTGAGGGTCGTCCCGTACCCACGCAGGCGCGCCCGCAGCGTCAGACCAAGGAATGGTATCTGGAGAAAGCCATAGAAATCTACGACTGGGCGAGCAAGACTCTTGCCCCCTCCAACGGGCGCGTAGCCGATGGCATCCACGGCGGCGACCCTGAATACTCCGACCACCTTTATAACCAGGCCACATACATCGGAGCCAGCTGTCTGCTGTATAAGCTCACAGGCGAAGAGAAATATAAGACCAATGCCATCGCTGGCACCAGGTATGTATTCTCCAGAATGGTCAATAGCAGACGAGTCCTCAAGTATGAGAACGGCTATGAGCAGGGCATCTACGCCGCAATATTTGCTCAGTACTTGCCGATGGTGGTCTACGACCTTGGCGAGACATCATTCCTTCAGTATATCCAGCGAAACATGCAGACTGCGTGGGATAATCGCGACCCCGAGCGGGGGCTTCAGGCAGGCGACTTCACCAAGAAGACTTCCAGCACAGATGTTGTTGAGAGCTATGGCGGCAGTGGTATGCCCGCACTCATGCTCATGTTCCCCGCCCACAGCATGACCGACGGTATTCATGCTATCAATGAACAGCCTGCTGCCGACAACCTCCAATCCAAGCTTTTCAACTTTCAATCAGCCTTCGACCTCCACGGCCGCCCTTTTCTGCCCCCTTTTCGCCGGGGCATTTATGTCATGGGCGGACGTAAGATAATAGTGAAATAATCAAATTTGAAACCTCTAAGACACTTACCTATATAAAGATGAAACGTTCCATACTTCTCCTCGTATGCTTCCTATTAGGCTTAGGAAGCAACTTTGCCGCTGTCAACACGAAACAGTGGATGGCAAACTTAAATGACAATATCTTTATTGCGCAGATGTCGCTACCTGGAGCCCATAATGCGGCAACAAAGAATGTTAGCATTGGCAAATGCCAGGATAAGGACATTGCTGGATTATGGGATGCAGGCGTGCGTGTCTTCGATCTCCGACCGACGGATGCCGACGGATGCCCCCTCTATCATGGCATCATCTCTACGGGTATCAATCTGTCCCAAGCACTCACAACCATAACAGGCAGGCTGTCTACCTATCCCAGCGACTTTGCAATTATCATCATGCGCAACGAGAACGACGGTGGCAGCACTGACAACTGGAAGAGCCGCGTGAGCGCTATCATGAACAATTTCTCCGACTTCGTTATTCCTTTGACTCCTAATCTGCGTCTTGCCGATGTGCGAGGAAAACTCATAGTCCTTAGTCGCGACTATTACGCTGACGGATATACAATAAGCGGATGGGGCCATAGCACACCGTCGGTTGAGGCATCAGCCAACGGCATTGCGTTTACCCTTCAGGACTATTATGAGGTAAAAGATACCGATGCCAAGTCGTCGGCTATAGTCTCTCTGCTCGCAAATGCGCGAACCAACAACAGCCTCAGTCGTATGTTCATCAACCATACGTCCGGCTACGTCCCTGGCCTTATACCTGGCTTAAGCGATGATATCACCGGCAACGCCTCGACCTGCAACACCGCCGCGCTGAACGCCATCAACGCCAACCCCGGCCCTACGGGCATGGTGCTTATGGACTTCGCAGGCTCCAGCAGCTACAACGGGGCCAACCTATGCAATGCCATCATTGAGCAGAACAGCAAGATTGCGACCGCTGCAGTCTCCGCGCCCGCTACGGGGCAGTACTACGTCTACAACGTGGAGCGCAAGATGTACATCACCCGCAGCAACAACTATGCCACCCGTGCCGGCTTTGACAAGGGCGGAATGCCGATTGCCGTGAACAATGCTGGCGACGGCACGCTTACACTTGTGACAAACGTAAATGGAACGGGTAAAGGAATCTTCATTGCCGACAACAATGGCGAGACCGTCTACGTGGACAACACACCAACGCCGTGGACTTTCGAGTGCATCGACGAAAGTCAGGGCATATATACTTTAAAGAATGGCAACAACTACCTCCAGGCCAAGGATGGCCAGACCCGCCTGGAAGCAGGTGCGCTGCCGAGCAACAAGAGTGCCCAGTGGCAGTTCGTACCGAGGAACGTGCGCGAAGACCTCAGCGGAGCCTCATCCACGAACCCCGTCGACGTCACCTTCCTGCTCGAGAACCAAGGCTTCGACCGCTACAGCAATGAGCAGAACTCGTGGCGCAACGCCGACAACAGCAATTGGCGTCCGGGCGACGGATGGTGCCACAATGCCGATGCGTCCAACAACTGCGCTGAAGTTTGGAATGCCAACTTCGATATTCATCAATCGTTCACAGGACTCAAGAACGGTGTCTATGAGCTCAGGGTGCAAGGCTACTACCGAATCAGCGTCGCCAACAACAGCGACTACATCATAGAGCAGATGCGCGCAGGCAAAGATGTCAGACGAGCCAAGTACTACATCAACGACGCCGAGGCCTACCTCTTGCCGCAACTCTCTGCCGACCTGCCTGCCGAATATGCCGACAACAGCGTAGACATCAACGGCACTACCTACCGCTACCCCAACGGTAAGGGCACGGCTTCCATAGCCTTCCGCGAGGGCTACTACGAGAACGAGCCCATTCAGGTTATTGTCAAGGACGGGAACATCACCATCGGCCTGAAGCTCGAAAACAAGAACGGTGAAGACTGGACTTGCTTCGACAACGTCCGCCTCTACTATCTTGGAGAGCCTGACATCAGTCAGTTCACCTATGCCCTCGAGCAGGCCATTGCCAGTGCCCAAGCTTTCAGCGGTAACACCACAACAGCGCTGCAGAATGCCCTTGCCACGGCGCTTGCCGAGGCCATCGCTGTGCGCCAGTCCACCGACACCAACGTGCTGACGGCGAAGACCGACGCCCTGAATGCAGCCCGCAGCAACGCCGAAGCCGTGGACATCACATTCCTCGCTGCCACGATGCCACTGGCCGAATCTGTCGGCATCAACGTCACTGATGCCGCCAACGTTATAGCCACAGCCACAACGCTGAGCGCTGTCAACACAGCCCTCAATGCGCTGCGCATAGCCCGCCGCGTGGCGAATGCCGAGACCCACGCCGACGTCTTCGCAGGCCATGAGCCCGCACCCGGCGACTACTATTTATATAATGTAGGCTCCGGACGCTTCCTTTGCGGGGGTGCTGATTGGGGCGCTCACGCCGCCCTCGGCTTCCCGGGTATAATAGTAACACTCGAAGCTACCGAGACGGAGGGCGTATATAAGCTGAACACTCATCTGAACAACGGTGACCACAACGGGAATCCGAAAGAGTACCTTAACTACGACGGCTACTGCGACACGTGGACTACAGAATCCTGGAAGTTCATCTCGCAAGGCGGCGGCAAATACAACATCGTGCGCAGCGCCAACGAAGCTAACCTGCTCGGCTTTGAGGGCGTAACCTACAACAACGTCATCACCAACTGCGTCACACCCACAGGCCCCACCAACCAATGGAAACTCGTCACCAAGGCCGACCGCGACGCGCTGCTGGCGACAGCCACCCCCGAGGCTCCTCAGGATGCCTCGTACCTCATCCAGTCGCCCAACTTCAGCCAGAGAGAGGACGTCAGCGCTTGGACCTTCACCGGCGGGGCAGAGATATGGGGCCGTGGCAACAACCACCCCGACTTCGCCGCCGAAGCCTACAACAAAACTGAGGCCAGCGTAGAGCAAACCCTCACTGGATTGCGGCCAGGCATCTACAGGCTTAAGGCTCAAGCTCTCTACCGTGACGGCAACTTCAACACGCAGGCGCAGACTCTTGTCCAGGGAGGCGACGCGCTACAGCTGGCAACGCTCTATGCCGGCAGCGAGAGCACACTAATCCAGAATGTCTCTGCAGGCGCTGATCAAGTTCCCGGCATAGGCTCCGCTTCAATCGTAGGATATATGCCCGACGGCATCGACGATGCCTGCCTTTATTTCCAGAACGGCATCTATTGGACTACAGTGGATGAGATAGTAGTGGGACAGGACGGCACACTGACCTTTGGTGTACGCAAGACCGAGAAGCGAAACGACGCCGACTGGATGGTGGCCGACAACTTCAGGCTCATATATCTCGGGGCGGCAGTAGCTGCGGGCGATGTCAACCGCGACGGCACGGTAACCATTGCCGACGTCACGGCCCTCGTCAACATCATACTCGGCAAGGATGAGGCTGAGCCTTACCAGTACGACCACACGGCCGCCGACGTCAACAGCGACGGCACCATAACCATTGCCGACGTCACAGCCCTTGTCAACATAATACTCGGAAAGTAAAGGCCACAAGCCCAAAGGCTTTTGAGCCAACAGCCATATAATTCAATAACAAGGCCAAGGGTTCGACGGTAAAAACAATTTGTATTACTGTCGAACCCTTGGTCTATGTATTGTAGGGCTAATTGCCCTCAGCCGAATCAGTCTGCTCCTTGAGCGATGCGAGATAGTCCTTCGGCAGCACTCCGAACTTAGCCCTGAAGCATTTGGCGAAGTAGGAGCTGGAAGTGAAACCCACCTGATCAGCCACCTCGATGATGCGGTGGCCTTGACGCAGCAGTTGTGCTGCACGCTCGAGGCGTTGCGTCTTCATGTAGTCGACGGGCGTCATGTCGGTGAGCGCCTTTATCTTTCTGTAGAAGCTGCTTCGGCTCATGTTCATCTGCTCGGCCAGGACGTCGATAGAGAACTCCTCGTCGCGCATGTTTCGGCGCACAAGTTCCTGCAGGCGCTCCATGAACTGGATGTCCTGCTGATTGAGTCCGAAGTCGGCATCTCCGCCCACGGCCGCTTCAGCTCCGTCCACCTGCCTCATCCGCTCATAGAATCGCTGTCGCATGCGCAGGAGGCTCGTAATCTGCAGGTGTAGCTGTTTCATCGAGAAGGGTTTCTCGAGATAGATGTCGGCACCGCTTTGCATACCCTCGAGCTTGGCCTCTACGGTGGTCTTAGCCGTCAGCAGGATCACAGGCAGGTGGGAGTATCTGATGTCCGACTTGAGCTGTCGGCAGAGTTCGTTGCCGTCCATGCGCGGCATCATGACGTCAGAGACGATAACATCCATGTCGTGGTGTTTCAGCAGGTCGAGCGCTTCGACGCCGTCGTGGGCCTTCATGACGTGGAACCATTTGCGCAGGCCGTCGGCAGTGGCGCGCAGAAGCTCGTCGTTGTCCTCGACAAGGAGAATGCGGAACGAACGTTTTGAATCGATGGAATCGGCGTTTTTTGCATCTTCGCTGTCATTCGCCACTGCCGACTCCGGCTCCTTGAGCTCATCGGCCGCCGTCTCGTCGGTGCGCAAGGGCAATGTGAGAGTGAAGTTGGAACCTCCGCCTACGGCATCGCTGTAGCTTATGTCGCCGCCGTGGGCCGTAGAGAGCATCTTGGCGTACGAGAGTCCGAGGCCCGTGCCGAGGTGTGCAGCTGTGGCATCGCCTGCTATCTGGTAGTAGACGTCGAAGATGCGGTCGCGCTCTTCCTCGGGCACGCCGGGGCCGTCGTCGATGACGGAGATGACAAAGCGCTCGTCGTCTGGCTGATCCAGGCGCAGAATGACCTCTGAGCGGGCGTACTTGAGAGCGTTGCCCAGCAGGTTCATCAGCACCTTCGACACTTTGTCACCGTCGATCGAGGTCAGCACTGGAGCCTCTGGCAACTGCAGCTGCAGCGAGAGACCCTGCACCTTCATGGGATCCTTGAACTGGCGATAGATGCCGTCGAGCAGGGCGCCCACGTCGCACGTCCTCATTTGCAGCTTTATACTGCCGTCGGATTCGGCCTTCTGGAAGTCGAGCAACTGGTTGGTGATGCCGAGCAGGTAGTTGGTGTTGCGGCGTATGGCGTGCAGGTGTATGCGGTCGTCGTCGCTGAGGTCGCTCTCCTCCATCTGCTCCAGTGGCAGGTTGATGAGGCTGAGGGGGGTACGAATCTCGTGAACGAGATTGATGAAGAAGTCGATTTTCGACTGGAACGTGTCCTTCTCCTGCCGCAGCTTGTACTCTTCCATCCGAGCCTCGTATGTGCGCTGCACACGCCTCTGCAGCCATTTGAACAGCAAGAATGCGAGGGCTGCCAGGCCTATGGCGTAGACGACATAAGCCCACGGCGTGCGGTACCAAGGCGGCAGCACGATGATGCGCAGGCGTGCATAGCGCTGAGGGTCATTGATGCCGGCTTCGCGAAGCAGGAAGGTGTAGTTGCCCGAAGGCAGGTTGGAGTAGGTAGCCTCGTACCCTACGGAGCCGCGGGCCCAGGTATGGTCGAACCCGTCCATCATATATTCGTAGTTCACCAGTGTGAGGCCGCTGAAACGTGGCGAGGCAAAGTGTAGCGTGAAGTGGTTGTCGGTGTATGGCAGGCGTATGGCGTCGCAGATATAGAGCGGATGGTTGAGCCCGAGGCGCTCGAGCTCGGCCTGACTGTTCTCGGTATTGGGGAAGCTTATGCTTCTGATGTAGATGGGGCGCGCCACAGCCGTGACGGCGAAGCGCCGGGGATCCAAGCTTACGAGCTCGCCCGCTACACTGGCGAAGATGCGGCCGTCGGCCGTGCGGCAACATACGTTCCACGGGCTTTGGGCGTGGCTGTCGAAGTGTATGATGTCGAGTTGCACGCCGCCGTCCGGGTTGACGCGCGCGAAACCATTCTCTGTGCCAAGCCACAGGCTGCCTTCTCCGTCATCCTGGATGAAGTATATCTGCTCGCGCTGCAGGGGTGTGTCGGGCGAGCCGAAACGCTCGAAGCCGTCGCTCTGTGGTACGTAGCTGCAAAGCCCCCCGCCCTTCGTGGCTACCCATACGGTGCCTCGGCTGTCACAGGCCACGCTCGTCACGGTGTTGTTAGGCAGCGAGCGGGCATCATCTATGAGGGCCTGATAGGCCGCGAATGCGCTTGCGCCCTTGCGCTTCACGAGGAGTCCGTGTCCGTCAGTGGCCACCCAAATACCACCCTCGCGGTCCTCCATCATGTCGGTAATGCCCGTCATGGAGCTGATCTCCGAGAAAAACATGAAATGGTCCTGGGCGCGATCGTAGAGGCGAAGCCCCCAACTGGTGCCGACGTAGATGTTACCGGCGCTGGAACGCAGGAGGCTCGTCACTTCGTTCGAGGCTATGGTGTAGGGGTGGTCGGCCGAATACGTGTAGTGGCGGAGCGTTTCGCGGCTCATGTCCAGAACGTAGAGGCCATCGTTGCGAGTGCCTATCCAAAGGTCGTCGCCATCCTCGAGCAGAGCGCACACCTCCTTGAGCTTTGAAGTCATGGCCTGCGGCTGGTGGAACGCGGCGGTCCCGGGGTCGCATACGTAGAGCCCGCTCTCAGTGCCCGCCCAGATACGGCCGTCGTGGGTGCTGCAGACGGAGAGGATGCGGTTGCGTAGGCTGTGGGCATTGGCCGGTATCGACAGGATGTCGAGGCCTTGAGGTATGGCGGGCTGCATGTTGACGCCGCCCCGCTCGGTGAGGATCCACAGCGTGCCGTCGTCGGAAGCCAGAAGCCCGTTCACGCAATCATCGCTCAGCGCAGCCACGACCGACAGGGGGTCGTCGAGGCGCGAGAGGCTGCCATCGTCGAGCCTATAGACAAACAGGCCATGGTCGGTCCCGAGCAGGAGCTCGGTATCGCGGGCCATCAGCGAGCGGACATAGGAAACACCGCCGCCGAGCGGCACGGGGTCGAGCTCCTGCCGCTCGACATTAAGGCTGAAGAGGCCCTTGTTGGAGCCTACGAAGATACGGCTGCCGACGTTCTCGACACACATGTCGCTCTTGTCGACGACAAAGCCCGGCACCTCATACTGATGCTGAAAGTGCCCATCCTGATTGTAGACGAGCAATTGGCCGTCGAGCGAAACCAGATAGACGAGGCCGTCGGTGCCTATCGTCAGGTCGGAAATGAAGCCGTTGTGCCGGCTGTCCTGCTTGAGGATTGATGTTGCCGTGTCGTAGAGGAAGAGCCCCTGGCCTTGGGTACAGATCCAGATAAGGCCGTTCTGCGTACGCTCCATCTTGCTGACGGTGCAGCTTATGGGCACGCCGTAGCGCGTCTGGACGTCGAAGCGTGCGAACGAGTTGTCGGCGCGGCTATAGACGTAGAGGCCGAAGTCTCCGCCAAGCCAGATGTTGCCCTCGTGCTCGAAGAGCGACGTGATGAGGTTGTTCTCGAAGGCCGAACCGTAGCTCACCATGTTGCGGTAGACTGTGTTGTTCTGGCCGTCGAAGCAGTTGAGGCCGTTGGCCGTGCCTATCCACATGAAGCCATAGCTGTCCTGCAGGGCGCAGAGCACGCGGTTGTCTGAGAGGCCATTGGCGGTCATGTAGCTGCGGAAGCCGTAGGGGGCGGCCTGCACCGTCAGTGCCGTCAGAGCCACCAGGGCGCTTATCTTAAGTCGTGCGATTAAGTTCGAACTCATTCGTGCAAGCTTGTATGTTTTCTAAATATTGAGTCTATTCCAGCGCAAAGATAGGCATAAAAGTAAAAGTGGAGAAAGGAAAAGAGAAAAAAAGAAAGCCCGGAAAGCAATAAGACAGGCGAAATTGCGCTATTTAATCTGTAGTTTTCTATTTTTGACCTGTTATTACTCCTATGGCGGCCTCGAAGAGGCTACCTTTGCATTATCGGAAACAACAAAAACCATATAACCGTGAAGAAAAATCTTATTGCACTCCTGCTTCTGCTTGCCACGACCGCCAGCGCACAGCATCAGTACTCAAACCCGGTCGTCGACCGCAGCCTGCCCGACCCCACCGTGATCCGCGTGGGCAACTACTTCTATCTCTACGCCACCGAGGACATCCGCAACGTGCCCATCTACATGTCGCGCGACCTCGTTCGCTGGCAGTACATTGGCACATGCTTCACCGAGGCTACGCGCCCACAGATGGTTCCCGGCGGCGGCATCTGGGCTCCGGACATCAACCAGATAGGCGATAAGTTTGTGCTCTACTACTCCAAGAGCACATGGGGCGGCGAATGGGAGTGCGGTATAGGCGTGGCCACGGCCCGCACGCCCCGTGGTCCGTTCACCGACGTAGGCAAGCTGTTCATCAGCAACGAGATTGACGTACAGAACAGCATCGACCCGTGCTACTTCGAGGAGGACGACGGGCGTAAATATCTCTTCTGGGGAAGCTTCCGCGGCATCTATGCCATAGAGCTCTCAGACGACGGTCTGAGCGTGAAGCCCGGTGCCGAGAAGGTGAGGGTTGCAGGCACCTACACTGAAGCCACCATGATCATCAAGCGCGACGGCTACTACTATCTCATTGGCTCTGCAGGCAGCTGCTGCGAAGGCATCAACAGCACCTATCGCCTCGTAGTGGCCCGGTCAGAGAACCTGCTCGGCCCGTATGTCGACAAAGCCGGACAGCGAGCGCTCGACAACCATTTCGTCCAGATGCTCACCAAGAGCAAGTATGTCGTCGGTCCGGGCCACTGCTCTGAAATCGTACAGGACGATGCAGGCCAGGATTGGATCTTCTACCACGGCTTCGACGCCAGCGACCCCGATGCCGGCCGCAAATTGTACATGGACCGCATACAGTGGGTCAACGGTTGGCCGACAATCCAAAGCCGAATACCCTCGACGACGGCCGACGCTCCACTTTTCGGTTCTGCCGTCGACGTGGACGACTTGCCCGAGGAGGCAGAGGGTTTCAGCGTGAAGCCCCGCTCAGTGCGCGACAGCTTCTCGATCCGTTCCACCAGCGACTACTCTACCTTCCGCTGGAAGATGTTGAACCTCCAGGGCAAGGTTGTCAAGCAGGGCAAGGGCAAGCGCGAGGCTCGCGTCAGCGTCAGCGATGTGCCCGAAGGCATGTACGTGGTCAACGTGAAGAGCAAAAAAGGCCAGACAAGCCAGAAAATACTGCGCACGCCGTGAAAAAGAAAAGATTTTTGCATTTCTTGGCCGAGAATTCTTGTTCGCAAGTATAATTAATGTTTATCTTTGCCTCGTCAAAGAATTGCAAGCAGCATAATTGCAAATAACTAATTACTCACCAATAAACAGTTTTCAACTATGAAGAAACTCCTACTCATCGCGCTGGCTCTCATGGGTGCAACGAACATGAGCGCACAGCTGACCGAGTCGCCTTGGACCGGCTCGGAAGTGAAAGAAGGTACATTCTACCTCTACAATGTTGAGTCTGGTATGTGGCTGCAGCACAACCGCCGCGACAGAAGCCGCTGGACCACCTCCGCACAGTTAGGTCCTCATGGGTTCGATGTCGATCTCGTACAGATTGACGAAAACCACTGGCAGATCGACCCCAAGTTCGGGCACAACCACAGCCTCAACGGTTACGATGACTACGGCTACATGGACACTGGCCGTGACGTCACACCATGGATCTTCAGCAAGACAGAAAAAGGCTATACCATCGCTACCGACGAGGAGACTGGCGCGCTCTACGTGATTTCAGCTGCTGAGCTGGGCGATGATTTCGCTGGCATCGACGATGGCTGGTACATCGACAACCTGGGCTGGCCTGAATACTCGACATGGCAGCTCGTGACCAAGGAAGAGCGCATGGCTGACCTCGAGAAGGCCACCAAGGCTGAGCCTAAGGATGCCACATGGCTTATCGGCGGCTGGGACTTTGCTAATCAGGACGACCGTAACGCCAAATGGCAAAACGAACTTACAGGTTCGGGCTCAGGTGTTGCCTTCCGTGATGGCTTTGGCGGCTGGATAGCCAACCGCGCTGCAGAAGTATGGAACGGCGGTCATGGCGATTACTACCAGATTGTCACCGGTCTGCCCAACGGAACCTATGGTCTCACCGTTCAGGGTTACTATCGTGATGGAGGTACTGGCGGCGTTTATGAAAAGTTCGTCAGCGGCACAGAAGAAATCCGTGCGTGGTACTTCGCCAACGATGTTCAGCAGCCCTTCATGTCGATTTGCGACAATGGCGCAACCGAGGAGGTTGATAATTTCTTCCTCTCCACCAGTGGATTCTATGGTCCTGGAGATGGCGGCGATGCTCTGCCCCGCGCAGCCAATGCCTTCTATGCCGGCTACTACAAGAATCCCGAGATTAAAGTCGTAGTCACCGACGGCACCCTCCGCATCGGTATTCGCAAGGATTCTGATACGAGCGACGACTGGCTCTGCTTCGACAACTTCGAACTGACCTACTACGGCTCCGACATCGACCTCTCTGAGGTTCTCGCCAACCTGCAGAACACTCTCGATGAGGCTAACGCCTACGAAGGCACCGTACTGCCCGTGCTGGCAGAAGCTAAGAGCGCAGGCGAAGCTGCCCTGTCATCATCTGACGCTGCTGCTATCGCTCAAGCAACCACCAACCTGCAGCAAGCCCTCACCGCTGCCAAGGCTATGAACGCAGCCCTTGCAAGCGCTGAAGAGACAGCAGGTGCCGAGTGGGTTCCCAACTTCTTCAAGACCGCTCTGGCTGAGGCTCAGACTGCCAAGGATGCTACCGAGGCTGCCGCCGTCAGCGAGGCTGCCGCCACACTGGTGACCGCCGTCAACGACGCCAATGCCTCTATCGACATCCGCAAATTCTACTTCGCAACAGTGCCTTTCGCACGCCAGGACGGCGTAGCTGAGAGCGTCATCAGCGAGACACAGCCCGTGATTGAAGCCAGCGAGAGCCGCGGCGCAATGAACGATGCACTCGAGACTCTGCGCACTCAGCGCAAGATTGCCGTGGCTGAGAAGCATGAGGACGTCTTCGCAGGTGTTGAGCCTGCCGACGGCGACCCCATCGCCCGCGACAACGACTTCTACGTCTACAACGTCGGCCTGAAGCGCTTCCTCTGCGGCGGCGGCGATTGGGGTGCACACGCCTACGTAGGCTTCCCCGGCGTAGAAGTGACCCTCATCTACGACTTCGCACAATCTGAGGGCAATCCCGACGAGGGCATTGAAGCCAAGGAGTGGGAAGGCTACCAGATTGACACCCACCTGAACAACGGCGGCGAGAACGAGTTCCTCAACTATGGAGGCTACATGGATACCGGCAGCCGCGACCTTTGGGAGTTCGTACCCGTTGAGGGCAAGCCCGGCGTCTACAATATCGCCCGTGCCAACGGCGAGACCAACGAGGCTGGCCAGCGTATGCTCCTCGGCTATCGCGACGGCACCTACGGCAACATCGACACCGACATGTACGGCGAGAGCAACCCCAACAACCAGTGGAAGCTCGTGACCCGCGCCGAGCGCGACGCACTGCTCAAGACCGCTACTGCCGACAAACCTCAGGATGCCTCCTACAAGATTGAATGCCCGAACTTCAACCAGCGCGAGGACGACCAGGCCTGGGTACACGACACCGGTACCATCTGGGGCCGCGGCGGCAACAATAAGGACTTCGCATTCGAATGCTGGAATTCATCAGCCCTCGACCTCTCACAGGTGGTCTATGACCTCGAACCAGGTTGGTATGTGCTCTCTGCTCAAGGTTTCTACCGCGAGGGCGACCACGAATATCAGACTTGGGCTATCGGCAGCGGTGGCGAGGTTCTGCATGAAGCCATCCTCGTGGCCGACTTCGAAGAGTTGGCCATGATGAACATCACTGACGAGATTGACAAGGCACCTGGTCTGGGCTCACAGATTCGCGTAGCCGAAGAGCTCAACGAGAATGGTGATGCTGTGCGCGTGGACAACGGTGGCTACTACGTAGGTGAATATCCCTACTGGTGCTGGCAGGCTTGCGACTACTTCGAGTCGGGTCTCTACAAGCATCAGCTCAAGGTGAAAGTGGACAACAGCGGCACCTTGCAGATCGGAGTCATCAAGAACCACGAGCAGGCTCGCGACTGGGTTGTCGTTGACAACTTCCGCCTGACCTACTACGGCACCGAGGAGCCCGACATTGACGGCGTAGAGGCCGTGCGCGACGAGCTCGCATCGCAGAAGAGTGCCGACAACGCCATCTACACCATCGCCGGCCAGCGTGTAAGCAAGGCCGCACGCGGTCTGTACATCAAGAACGGCCGCAAGGTGGTTGTCAAGTAAACGAACAGACTACATTTGCATACATGAAAAGGGAGGCCGACCGGCCTCCCTTTTTTGTGGCCTCAGGCAGGGGGTAGAAAACCCTTAAGGGTTCCGGGCATAACCCTTAAGGGTTCGGCGGATAACCCTTAAGGGTTTTGGCCGAAAGGCTTAAGGGTTTCCAGCGCAAGGGTCAAGGCCTCGGCCACTCGGCCCGGAGCGCGGGCGAGCACACAAATTGTTCAATCCGACGCAAAAATCTTTTCAATCTCACCTCCTCGCGCGTCGCGGGCGAAAAATAATGTAGCCATGTTTTGCTCGTTACGAATGAATGGGCTATTTTTGCAGCACAATCGCCGACTTGGCGGCGAAGGGTTAAGAAAGAAATGATAATGAAAAAGGCAGGTTTCATAATTGCTACAATAATCTTCGCGGCGACGGTCACCACCGCCCCGGCTGCCACTCGCTGGGTGGACGTAACATCGGAATATTTCAAAAACCCCACCTTCTCTACTGGCGACCGCAGCGACTGGACATTCGAGGGCGAGGCCAGCTCGTTCGCCTTTATCCGTGTAGGCTGCATCGAAATGTGGCAGGGCTGGATGCACATGCATCGCGAGCTTGCGGTGCCCAACGGGCGCTACCGCCTCAGCTTCCAGTCGCTCTACCGCTTCCGCCGCCACGTGTGGGCCTATCAGCAGTACGTCGAAGGCACCGACGAGCATACGGCTTTCTATTATGCCAACGCCGAGGAGCGCGAGGTGCCCAGCGAGTACACATTCGCCTTCACGGAGGACCCGGGAGGAGCCACCTACCACCCCGACGACAGCCACTGGTTCTGCAACTCGATGGAGACGGCGGGCATAGCCTTCGAACAGGGAGCCTTCAAGTGCGAGATAGAGCTGGAGGTGAGCGACGGCAGACTGAACATAGGCATCTACAACGACAGCGAACAGACGCACACCGACAACTGGCTCGTGGTAGACAACATAAAGCTGGAGTACCTTACCGAATACAACGAACCCGCGGCCGGCGACCTCTGCATCAACGAGGTGGTGGCAGCCAACGTGGACCTGCAGCTGAGCCCTGCCTACAACTTCGACAGCTGGATAGAACTCTACAATACTACCGACAAGGTGCTGAACATCGCCGGATGCTACCTTACCGACAATGCCGGCCATCGCTGGCAGATGCCAGAGGGCGTAGGCTCTGTGCCGCCCCACGGCTTCAAGCAATTGTGGCTGGGAAGCAACGACATAAGACCATCACAGGCTCCCTTCAAGCTCGACTGCGAGGGCGGCAGCATCGCCATAGAGAGCGCCAGCGGAACTATAATCTGCAGCGCCGACTACCCCGAAGCCATAAGCCGCACGGCCTACGCACGAACAGCCGACGGAGCTGACGAGTGGAGCTGGACGGCCACGCCCACACCCGCAGCCACCAATGCCACGGCAACCTTCGCCAACGTGCGCGCCGAGGCACCAACCGTGCGCCCCGACGGACAGATCTTCGACGGCCAGCTGAGAGTGATAGCACGGGCCCCGCAGGGGACGGTGCTCCGCTACACCACCGACGGCACCACTCCGACACTCGAGAACGGACAGACGTCGGCCAACGGCTCGATAAACATCAGCGCCACCACAAGCCTGCGCTTCAGATGCTTCGCCGAGGGGCAGCTGCCAAGCGAAGTTGTCACCCGGACTTACATACGCAAGGAGCGCGAGCACGTGCTGCCCGTCATCGCCGTGTCGACGCCCGACGACTACCTCTACGATGATATGATAGGCGTCTACACACGAGGCACCAACGGACGCACGGGCAACGGGCAGTCGAGCCCCGCAAACTGGAACATGAACTGGGACCGCCCAGTGAATTTCCAATATATCCTGCCCGAAACGAACGAGATGGCCCTGAACCAGGACGTGGACTTCGCCATCTCGGGCGGATGGACGCGCAGCGGATGGATCAAGTCGTTCAAGCTCAAGGCCGATCGCGTCTACGAAGGAAAGAACACGCTGCCCTACGCATTCTTCTCTGCGAAGCCCTACATCCGCAACAAGACCCTGCAGGTGCGCTACGGAGGCAACGACACTGGATGCCGCATCAAGGACGCTGCACTGCACGAGATCATACAGCGCTCGGGCATAGACCTCGACGTGATGTCATACCAGCCCGCCGTGCACTACATCAACGGCCAGTACCGGGGACTCATCAACATACGCGAGCCCAACAACAAGGACTTCGCCTACGCCAACTGGGCCATCACGAAGAGCGACATTGAAATCTACGAGCAGAGCCCCGACTCGGGAGCCTTCATGATGATAGGCCGGCCTGACACGCTGCTCTACCTCTACGACCTCTCGGCCACAGCCGCCGACGCCCAAACCTACGCCGAGATATGCCGACTCGTCGACATCGACGAATTCATCAACTACATGGCCGCCGAGCTCTACCTCGGATCGTGGGACTGGCCCGACAACAACCTCAAAGCCTACCGCCTGCGCGACGGCGGACGCTTCCGCATCACCTTCTTCGACCTCGACGCTGCCTTCGGCACCGACGGGCGCGCCACTGACGAGGAAGGCGAGATCTACATCAACGGGAACACCTTCCGATGGATCGACGGCATGCAGTGGCACCGCTACGACTACATCTACGACACTGGCGAGAGCCGCTACGGCGAGATAAAGTTCTGCACATTCTTCCTCAACATGCTCGAGAACGACGACTTCCGCCGCCGCTTCATCGACACCTTCTGCGTCATGGGCAGCGTGTTCGAGCCTACGCGTGCAGCCGAAATATGCGACGAACTGGGCGACCGCGTACGCCAGACCATGGCATGGGAAGGCGCCAGCCCCGACGGCTCGCTCAACGAGATCCGCGAGAAGCTGAAAGGGCGCGCGGCGAAGTTCGTGAAGCAGATGAAGGAGTACACGCGGCTGCGCCTCGCAGGCGCCAAAGAGCAGCAGGTGACGATAACCACCGAGCCGGCTGACGCGGGCGACATCTATGTCAACGACGTGCGCGTGCCATACGCCGAGTACGACGGCGCCCTGTTCCCGCCCGTTAAGCTACGGGCCGAGGCACGCGGAGGCTACCGCTTCGTAGGCTGGCGCGAAGCTGAAAACACGTCGCGCTACATCACGGGCAACGCCGAGATGGACCTGCCTGCGCAAGAAAGCATTAACCTCATAGCATCGTTCCGAAAGATGACCTACGCCGACCGCAAGCGCGGATACCCCGACGTGCGCATCAACGAGGTGAGCGCGGCCAACGCCATCTATGCCAACGACAACTACAAACGCAACGACTGGGTGGAACTCTACAACACCACCGACAAGGACATAGACCTCACCGGACTATACCTCAGCGACGACAAGACCGACCCGCACAAGTACCAGATTGCATCTGCAAGTGCTGAGATTCCCACCACTATTCCCGCCCACAGCTACATCATCATCTGGTGTGACAAGGCCGAGGCCAAGACGGCACTGCACGCTCCCTTCAAGCTCGACGCCGACGGCGGATGCGTAAGCATCACGGCAGCCGACGACGCATGGACCGACATCCTCTACTACCCCCCGCACAACGGCCGCCAGACCGTAGCCCGCTTCCCCGACGGCGACGACAATATCTGCGTGACAAACGTGCCAACAATCAACCAGACCAACCGCCGCAGCAGCTACCTCGAGCCCGTTGACCAGCTCGCGGTAGGCATCGGTGACGTGGCAGGGAGTGTCTCTGCCGACCTCAGTCTGCGCCGCGTGGGCAACCGCCTCGTAGCCTCCTCGTCAACAGCCGTGACGGCACGCCTGCAGCTCTTCAGTTCCGACGGCCGCTGCATCCACCTGGCCGAGCTACGCTTCAGCGGCACTCAGGCTACGGCGCCGCTGCCACAGCTTGCCGGCGGCGTCTACATAGCCCGCGTGACTGACGATCAGGGGCGGACAGCTGTTGCAAAATTAAGAAATTGATAATTTACAGTTTAAAGTATGCTCAAAAAGATATTAGCTATTATCTGCGGCCTGGCTGCAATCAATGCCGCCGCACAGACGGCCAAAAGCCAAGTGCCACTGGCCGACCCCTATATCCTGCTCGACGGCGACACCTACTACGCCTACGGCACCAACAATGCCAATGGCATCGAGTACTGGCGCTCGGCCGACCTGAGGCACTGGGTCTACGGCGGCCTGGCGCTGAGCAAGAACAACACGAGCGAGAAACAATGGTTCTGGGCACCTGAAGTTTACTTCAAGAACGGGCAGTACTACATGTACTTCTCAGCCAACGAACACCTCTTCGTGGCCACTGCCAGCTCGCCGCGCGGCCCCTTCAACCAGGTGGGCAGCTATATGATGGAACCCCTCATCGGCAACGAGAAATGCATCGACTCCAGCGTCTTCTTCGACGACGACGGCAAGGCCTACTGCTTCTTCGTGCGCTTCACCGACGGCAACTGCATCTGGCGATGCGAACTCGAGGACGACTACATAACGCCGCGGCAAGGTACGCTGCAGCACTGCACCAGCGTCAGCCTCGACTGGGAAAACAAACTCGGACGCGTCTGCGAAGGACCGTTTGTGGTGAAGAACGGACGCACATACCTCTTCACCTACTCTGCCAACGACTACCGCAGTCATGACTACGGCGTAGGCTGCGCACGAAACTCTCGCCCTACAGGAGCATGGATTAAGAACTCACGGCCCATACTGCAGAGGGCGCAGGGCCTCGTAGGAACCGGCCACCACTCATTCTTCACCGACAAGGAAGGACAACTGCGCATCGTATTCCACGCCCACAACTCAACCGAGGCCGTAGCCCCGCGCCTGATGTACATAGGCAGCGCCGAAGCCACAACCACAACCATTAAAATCTCCGACGAACCCTTCATAGTGCCTGACAAGGTGACCGTAGGCGTCGAAAGCCCAGCAGCTCACGCTGCAATCCCATTCTTCTACGACCTCTCAGGCCGCCGCACCACACCTATACACGCCGGGCTCTACGTATCCGACGGCCGCAAGATAGCTCTCCGACAAAGATAATAACACAATAATAAAACAGAAATGAAACGACTCCATCACATCATTGCGGCGACTTGTATCTTATGTGTCGCCACCACAGTAGCACAGGCACAGACCGACGACTACTTCACCCCCTACAAGAACAGCGCACTGCGCCTGCCATCTGTGCCGCTACTTACCAACGACCCCTACTTCTCCTTCTGGTCGCCGTTCGACAAACTGACCGACGGCACTACGCGCCACTGGAGCGATATCCAGAAGCCCATCGACGGGCTGCTGCGCGTCGACGGCACTGCCTACCGCTTCATGGGCACTGGCCGCAGTAGTCTGCTCAACCCTATCGCTGGAATGGCTGACACAGAAGCTTGGGAAGGGCGAGTAAGCCACACCTTCCAAGACAACACCAACTGGACACAGCGCTCGTTCGACGACAGCTCGTGGGCCGTGGAAAAAGCTGCATGGGGCACACGCAACGAATACCCGAACGTGCACAACGACTGGACGGCCCCTAACTCAGACATATACGTACGTCGCACCGTCAACCTTACTGCAGATGACCTGGCCAAAGACCTGTGGATACAATTCTCACACGACGATGTCTTCGAACTGTACGTCAACGGCAACCGCGTCATCAGCACAGGCGAGACATGGATACAGGGCGAGACCCACCAGCTCTCGACAGCCGAGAAACGCTACCTGCGCACTGGCGACAACATCATTGCGGCCCACTGCCACAATACCAGCGGCGGTGCATACATCGACTTCGGCATCTTCGAAAACACTTACGTGGCTGCACAAGGCGTGCAGACGGCACAGCAACAGAGCTGCAACGTAATGGCCACCTCGACCTACTACACCTTCAAGTGCGGCCCTGTCAACCTCGACCTCGTTTTCACGGCGCCGATGGTCATCACCGACCTCGACCTCATATCCACACCCATCAACTACGTCTCCTACCGTGTCAGCTCAACCGATGGCGCTGAGCACGAGGTGCAGTTATATATCGCCACGACTCCGATACTGACTGTCAACGAGGCTGTGCAGCCCGTCGATGTGGAGCTCGTCAGCGAGCGAGGCGTGGACTACGTCAAAGCTGGTTCCACAGCCCAAAATGTGCTGGGCCGCGTAGGTGACCTCATCACAATCGACTGGGGATATCTGTACCTGCCTGCCGTCAACGGCACTGCCGTTTTTGCTCCAACAGCAATCATGGAGAACACATTCGTGACAACGGGTGCTCTGCCTGCCTGCGCTGAGAAAATCACAGGCCAGACACCGGCAAACGCCACTACCCTTGCCTACAGCCACGACTTCGGACGCACAGCATCCGCCTCCAGCTTCATGATGATTGGCTACGACGAGGTCTACGACATTCGCTACTTCAACGTGGACTACAAAGGCTACTGGGCACGCGACGGCAAGACAATTACCCAGGCTTTCGACGACTTCCGCGACAACTACGACAACTACATGCAGCAGGCACGAGAACAGGACAAGACCATCTACGACGACGCACTAACATCGGGCAACACGAAGTATGCTGAGCTTCTTTCTGGTTCATACCGACAAGTGCTCGCAGCGCATAAACTCTTCCAGGACAACGAAGGTCACCTACTCTACTTCTCAAAGGAGAACAACTCCAACGGCTGCGTAAACACCGTAGATCTCACCTACCCCTCCGCACCACTCTTCCTGATGTACAACACCGACTTGCAGAAGGCCATGATGACCAGCATCTTTGAGTATAGCAAGTCTGGACGATGGCGCAAGCAGTTTGCTGCCCACGACCTCGGCACATACCCCCATGCCAACGGACAGGTCTACGGAGGAGATATGCCCCTCGAGGAATCGGGTAATATGCTCACTCTCGCAGCCATGATCTCGAAGATCGACGGCAACACCGACTGGATTGACAACTACTGGGGCATCTGCCAGCAGTGGGTGAGATACCTCGTCAACAACGGGCAGGACCCTGACACACAACTCTGCACCGACGACTTTGCCGGCCACTGGGCGCACAACGCTAACCTCTCAATAAAAGCCATCATGGCCATCGCCGGCTTTGCAGAGATAGCCAAGATGAAAGGTCTGACTTCAGCTTACGAAACCTACCACCAAAAAGCTGCAGAGATGGCTGCCAAGTGGATGACCGACGCCGACGACGGCAACCACTACCGCCTCGCCTTCGACCGCGAAGGCACGTGGAGTCAGAAATACAACCTCGTGTGGGACAAGTTATGGGGTCTGAATATCTTCCCTGGCGTTGCAGCCAAAGAAATTGCCTTCTACCGCACCCACCAAAACACATACGGACTTCCACTCGACAGCCGCGAGAAGTACTCCAAGAGCGACTGGATAATATGGTCAGCATCGATGGCAGACAACGTGAGACTCTTCACTAACTTTTCCGACAAAATCTGGAACTGGGTCAATGAGACCACCGACCGCGTTCCGCTCTCCGATTGGTTCTGGACAGACAGCAAACACTTCCGCGGATTCCGCGCACGCTCCGTAATAGGCGGTTTCTGGATGAAGGAAGTCATGGACCGTTTCGCCGTTGAACCCGACGCCATAGAATCTGTCAACGAAGACGCCGGCACAAACGCCGGCACACCTGCCGCCGCTGGTAATACAGCCGTCTATGACATCTCCGGCCGTCGTATCAGCACAGACAGCCTTAGCCCTGGCATACGCATCATAAAGAATAGCAACGGCACCTTTAAGAAAGTGGCTGTGAAATAAACACAGACTGGCGTTTTACAAACGCTGCCGGTTGAATAAGACCGATTCAGCAGGCCGAAAGCGCCAATCCGACCAGTTGCTCACCCCAACACGACAGCCTATTTCTGCCGGCATAACCGGTCAAAACAAAAAAAGCGCCCCAGCCAAGCGAGTTGGCTGGGGCGCTTCATTCTGCCATGTTTGCCCTCAAGGGCTAATATTAATCAATGTCGTAGTCGAGTATGGCCTTGCGGTTGGAGAGCACACGATCGTAGTCCTCCTTGGAACCGACGACTATCTTGTCGAACTCGCGCAGACCAGTACCGGCCGGGATGAGGTGACCGCAGATGACGTTCTCCTTCATGCCCTCAAGGTAGTCACTCTTACCGTTGATGGCAGCCTCGTTGAGCACCTTAGTAGTCTCCTGGAAGGAGGCGGCACTCATGAACGATGTCGTCTGGAGGGCTGCGCGGGTGATACCTTGCAGAATCTGCGTGGAGGTTGCAGGCACGGCATCACGCACTACTACAGGACGAAGGTCACGGCGCTTCAGCAGTGAGTTCTCATCGCGAAGCTTGCGGGCAGTGACAATCATACCTGGCATCATCGTCTCGCTGTCGCCAGCGTCGGTGACAACCTTCTTACCCCAGATACGATCGTTTTCCTCGGCGAACTCGATCTTGTCAACAACCTGTTGTTCGAGGAAGCGGGTATCGCCAGGCTCATCTATCTGAACCTTACGCATCATCTGACGGACGATGACCTCAAAGTGCTTGTCGTTGATCTTAACGCCCTGCAGACGATAGACGTCCTGAACCTCGTTGACAATGTATTCCTGTACAGCCGTAGGACCCTTGATGGCAAGGATGTCAGCAGGAGTGATGGCTCCGTCTGAGAGAGGCGTGCCGGCACGTACGTAGTCGTTCTCCTGAACGAGTATCTGCTTTGACAGAGGTACGAGGTAGTGACGCTCGTCGCCCACCTTGGAGGTGACGATAATCTCGCGATTTCCACGCTTGAGCTTACCCATCTTCACCTCACCATCAATCTCGCTGACCACGGCCGGGTTGCTCGGGTTACGAGCCTCGAAGAGCTCAGTGACACGGGGCAGACCACCGGTAATATCACCAGCCTTGCCCACAGCACGTGGAATCTTTACGAGAACATCACCAGCCTTGACCGTTTGCTTGTCCTCTACAGAGATATGACCGCCGATGGGGAAGTTATAGGTGCGCAGGAGTTCACCGTTCTCATCAAGGATGTGGCAGACGGGAACCTTAGTCCTATCCTTAGACTCAATGACGATGAGCTCACGCAGACCCGTGGCATCATCGGTCTCAACACGATAGGTGACACCTTCGATGACATCCTCAAACTCTATGCGGCCTGCGGCTTCTGTGACGATGACTGCATTGAAGGGATCCCACTTGGCCACCATGTCGCCCTTCTGCACCTTCTCGCCATCCTTCTTGTAGAGGGTAGAACCGTAGGGTACATTTTGGGTGAGGAGCACGATGCCTGTGTTGACATCCACAAAGCGCACTTCAGCCAGACGGCCAACGACCATCTTAGCAGCTGTGCCAGCCTCATCGACAATGTCAACGGTGCGGAGCTCTTCGAACTCGAGCTTAGAGTCATACTTTGCCTTGATTGTGGCATTGGCGGCTGCATTGTCAGCCACACCACCGGCGTGGAACGTGCGCAGTGTAAGCTGCGTACCAGGCTCACCGATGGACTGTGCGGCGATGACGCCTACGGCTTCACCCTTCTGTACCATACGGGCAGTGGCGAGGTTGCGGCCGTAGCACTTCATGCAGACGCCATGGCGGCTTTCGCAGGTGAGCACAGAACGTATCTCGACGCTCTCGATGGGGCTGTTCTCTATCTCCTCAGCAATAGCTTCGGTGATCTCTTCGCCGGCAGCCACGATAAGGCGGTTGTTCGACGGGTTGATGATATCATGAACACTGACGCGACCAAGGATGCGCTCGTAGAGAGAACTGATGACTTCGTCGCCATTCTTCAGGGCCGTGCAGACGAGACCACGCAGCGTACCGCAGTCCTCTTCATTGATAATCACGTCGTGCGAAACGTCGACCAGACGACGTGTAAGGTAACCTGCGTCGGCGGTCTTCAGAGCCGTATCGGCAAGACCCTTACGGGCACCGTGAGTAGAGATGAAGTACTCCAGCACACTCATTCCTTCCTTGAAGTTGGAGAGAATCGGGTTCTCAATGATCTGTGCCTCGGCACCTGCCTTCTGAGGCTTGGCCATAAGGCCACGCATACCTGAGAGCTGGCTGATCTGACCGGCACTACCACGGGCACCTGAGTCAAGCATCATGTATACGGCATTGAAGCCCTGGTCGGCCTCGCGCATGGTCTTCATGAGAACGGCAGAGAGGTCGTTATTGACGTGTGTCCAGGCATCGATAACCTGATTGTAGCGCTCTTTATCGGTAATGAAACCCATATTGTAGTCACCGGTGATGCGCTCAACCTCGTCGTTACCACGCTGAACGAGGGCCTGCTTCTCTTCGGGGATGATGATATCGCCGAGGTTGAATGAGAGGCCGCCATCATAAGCGAGCTTATAGCCGAGGTTCTTGATACCATCAAGGAACGAGCAAGCACGGGCAACACCTACAGCCTTGATGACATCGGTGATGAGACCGCGGAGGGTCTTCTTAGAGATGATATCGTTGAAGAAACCTACCTCCACGGGGATAATCTCGTTGACGATAACACGACCTACGGAGGTCTCCACCATGCGCTTGCCGATGGTGCCGTTCTCGAGCTTATCCTCTACGATGACCTTTACGGGAGCGTGAACGTCTACGCGGCGCTCATTGTATGCGATGATTGCCTCTTCGGGACCGTAGAAAGTGAGGCCCGAACCGAGGGCACCGGGGCGCAACTTGGTGATGTAGTAGAGGCCGAGCACCATATCCTGCGAAGGCACGGTGATAGGAGCGCCGTTGGCAGGATTAAGGATATTGTGGCTCTGCAGCATCAGGATCTGCGCCTCGAGGATAGCCTCGTTGCTCAGCGGGAGGTGAACAGCCATCTGGTCACCGTCGAAGTCGGCATTGAAGGCCGTACATGCGAGCGGGTGAAGCTGGATAGCCTTGCCCTCAATCATCTTAGGTTGGAAGGCCTGGATACCGAGACGGTGCAGTGTCGGTGCACGGTTGAGGAGCACGGGGTGACCTTTCATGACGTGCTCGAGAATATCCCAGATGACGGGATCCTTACGATCGACAATCTTCTTTGCCGACTTCACTGTCTTTACAATACCGCGCTCGATGAGCTTGCGGATGATGAAAGGCTTGTAGAGCTCGGCTGCCATGAGTTTCGGCAGACCGCACTCACCCATATTCAGCTCAGGACCTACGACGATAACGGAACGGGCCGAGTAGTCGACACGCTTACCAAGGAGGTTCTGGCGGAAGCGACCCTGCTTACCCTTGAGGGAGTCGGAGAGTGACTTAAGCGGGCGGTTGCTCTCGCTCTTGACAGCGCTACTCTTGCGGCTGTTGTCGAAGAGGCTGTCAACGGCCTCCTGAAGCATACGCTTTTCGTTGCGCAGGATGACTTCTGGAGCCTTAATCTCGATGAGGCGCTTCAGACGATTGTTGCGGATGATGACACGACGGTAGAGATCATTCAAGTCAGACGTAGCAAAGCGTCCACCATCGAGAGGCACGAGGGGGCGCAAATCGGGTGGGATGACAGGAAGCATCTTCATAATCATCCACTCGGGACGGTTGCGCTCGCGGCTGATACGGAAACTTTCGACGACCTGCAGACGCTTCAGGGCCTCGTTCTTACGCTGCTGGGCAGTGTCGCTGTTGGCACGGTCGCGCAGTTCGTAGCTGAGCTTGTCAAGGTCAAGCCCTACGAGCAGGTCATAGATTGCCTCCGCACCCATCTTGGCGATGAACTTGTTAGGGTCGTCGTCTGGCAGGTACTGGTTGTCTGCAGGCAGGCGATCAAGATGGTCCAGATACTCTTCTTCACTGAGAAGGTCGAACTTCTCAAGGTGAACGCCCTCTTCCTCGCTCTTGAGGAATGGACCCGGGTTGATGACCACGTAACGCTCGTAGTAGATTACAGAGTCGAGCTTCTTGGTGGGCATACCAAGCAGATAGCCGATCTTATTGGGCAGGCTGCGGAAATACCAGATGTGAGCCACGGGTACTACAAGCTCAATGTGTCCACTACGCTCACGACGAACCTTTTTCTCGGTCACTTCGACGCCGCAACGATCGCAGACAATGCCCTTATAGCGGATACGCTTGTACTTGCCGCAGTGGCACTCATAGTCCTTTGTAGGACCGAAGATGCGCTCGCAGAACAGGCCGTCGCGCTCAGGCTTATAGGTGCGATAGTTGATGGTCTCAGGCTTCAGAACCTCGCCGAAGGAATTCTCCTTGATCTCCTCGGGCGAAGCAAGTCCGACGGTGATCTTGGTGAAATTATTCTTTACTTTACTTTCTTTCTTGTAAGGCATAATTCTATGGATTTATGAATTATTCAAGTGTAACACTGAGACCTAAGCCACGAAGTTCGTGCAGCAGCACATTCAGCGACTCGGGAATACCAGGAGTAGGCATAGGTTCGCCCTTGACAATGGCTTCGTAAGCTTTGGTGCGGCCGGTGACATCATCAGACTTGATGGTGAGAATCTCTTGGAGGACGTGTGAAGCACCAAATGCTTCGATAGCCCAGACCTCCATCTCACCGAAACGCTGTCCACCGAACTGAGCTTTACCTCCAAGTGGTTGCTGGGTGATGAGGCTGTACGGACCTATCGAGCGGGCATGCATCTTATCCTCAACCATGTGGCCGAGCTTAAGCATGTAGGCAATTCCTACGGTGGCCAGCTGGTCGAACTTCTCGCCAGTAGCACCATCATAAAGCTGCATTGAGCAGTAGCGTGGCAGACCGGCCTTGTCAGTCCATTCGCAGAGGTCGTCAAGCGAAGCTCCATCAAAGATAGGCGTTGAGAATTTCACGCCCAGCTCCTTACCGGCAGCACCTAAGACAGTCTCGAATATCTGACCAATGTTCATACGTGAAGGCACACCGAGAGGATTCAGTACGATATCTACCGGAGTACCATCGGCCAGGAAGGGCATATCCTCTTGACGGACAACCTTTGACACAATGCCCTTATTACCATGGCGACCTGCCATCTTATCACCCACGCCAATCTTACGCTTTTTGGCCACATAGACCTTAGCCATCTGGATGATGCCTGAGGGTAGCTCGTCACCGATAGTGATGGCAAACTTGTGGCGCTTAAGCTCTGCATCAAGAATCTTATATTTCTTAATGAAGTTGATGATAAGCTGAGAGATGAGCAGATTTGCATGCTCATCACTCGTCCAGCCGCTGAGTTGGATACCTGTGAAGTCAAGCGATGAGAGATTGTCCTCTGTGAACTTTGCGCCTTTGGCTATTACCTCTGCACCCACATAGTCCTTAACGCCTTTCGACGTGAGGTTCTTCGTGAGCTCAAGAAGCTTGTCAATAAGGATGGCCTTAAGGTCACCGACCTTCAACTCAAACTCTTCGTCAAGCTTGGGCAGGCGCTGCTTGTCACGGAGCTTCTCGGAGCGCGTCTTGATAGCCTTCGAGAAGAGCTTCTTGTCGATGACTGTTCCCGAGAGTGAGGGTGAAGCCTTCAGAGAGGCATCCTTCACGTCGCCAGCCTTATCACCGAAAATGGCACGCAGCAGCTTCTCTTCAGGCGAAGGATCGCTCTCGCCCTTAGGCGTAATCTTACCGATGAGGATATCGCCCGGCAACACCTGAGCGCCAACGCGGATGATACCATTCTCGTCAAGGTCTTTAGTAGCTTCCTCGCTGACATTGGGGATGTCAGAGGTCAGCTCCTCAACGCCACGCTTTGTCTCGCGCACCTCGAGGGAGAATTCCTCAACATGGATACTCGTGAGAATATCGTCGCGTACGACACGCTCGTTGAGCACGATGGCATCCTCATAGTTGTAACCCTTCCAAGGCATGTAAGCAACAAGGAGATTCTTTCCGAGTGCGAGCTCGCCATCTGCGGTGCTGTAGCCTTCAGTGAGGATGTCGCCCGCCTCGACACGCTGACCCTTCTCACAGATGGGACGCAGGTCAATGGTCATATTCTGGTTGGTACGGCGGAACTTGGGAATTCGATATTCCTTAAGAGCGGGCTCAAAACTTACAAACTCTTCGTCCTCAGTGCGATCGTAAAGGATACGTATGGTAGTGGCATCAACATAATCAACGACACCGGCACCCTCGGCAACAATCATTGTGCGGCTGTCTTCACACACTTGTTTCTCAATACCCGTACCCACGATAGGAGCTTCCGTGCGAACGAGAGGCACAGCCTGACGCATCATGTTTGATCCCATGAGTGCGCGGTGGGCATCGTCGTGCTCCAGGAAGGGGATAAGGGAAGCAGCGATAGAGGCAATCTGCTGAGGAGCAACGTCCATAAGGTCTACCTCCTTCGGGGGAACCACGGGATAGTCATCATCCTGACGACACTTGACAACCTTACGGATGAACGAGCCATCGTCCTTCAGCGGGGCGTTACCCTGACCGATAATGAGGCCTTCCTCTTCCTCTGCTGTATAGTACTTCACGCCTTCGTCGGTGAGATCCACGACTCCGTTATTAACCTTACGGTAGGGAGTGGAGATGAAGCCGAGCTCGTTGATTTTTGCATAGACGCAAAGCGAGGAGATAAGACCGATGTTGGGACCTTCAGGCGACTCAATCGGGCACAGACGGCCATAGTGGGTGTAGTGTACGTCGCGCACCTCAAAGCCTGCACGCTCGCGGCTCAGACCGCCAGGGCCGAGGGCCGAGAGACGACGCTTGTGCGTTACCTCAGCAAGCGGATTCGTCTGGTCCATGAATTGGCTCAGGGCGTTCGTTCCGAAGAACGAATTAATAACGCTGGAGATAGTCTTGGCGTTTATGAGGTCTGTCGGTGTGAAGACTTCGTTGTCTCGGACATTCATGCGCTCACGGATAGTGCGGCTCATGCGTGCCAGGCCGATGGCAAACTGGTTAGCCAACTGCTCGCCCACAGTGCGGACGCGGCGGTTCGAGAGGTGGTCAATATCGTCGACTGTAGCCTTTGAGTTTACAAGTTCGATGAGGTACTTGATAATCTCAATAATATCTTCATGCGTAAGCACGCGCACATCAGGATCAGTCTGTAGGTTCAGCTTACGGTTGATACGGTAGCGCCCTACGTCGCCCAGGTCGTAACGCTTCTCGGAGAAGAATAGATTGTTGATAACCTCACGTGCACTGGCATCGTCGGCAGGGTCTGCATTGCGCAGCTGACGGTAGATGTAGAGTACGGCCTCCTTCTCAGAATTCGACGGGTCCTTGGCAAGGGTGTTGAAGATGATGGAGTAGTCACTGGCATCGGCATCTTCCTTGTGCAGGAGGATGGAAGAGGCGCCACTGTCGAGGATGAGAGCTACATTATCCTCGTCAAGCACGGTCTCACGATCCATGATAACCTCATTGCGCTCAATGCTCACGACTTCGCCTGTATCTTCGTCAACAAAGTCCTCAACCCAAGACTTCAACACGCGAGCTGCAAGCTTCTTGCCGATGGCTTTCTTGAGGCTGGTCTTGTTAACCTTCACCTCTTCGGCCAGATTGAAAATCTCGAGAATATCACGGTCGTTCTCGTAGCCTATGGCGCGGAGGAGAGTGGTCACGGGCAGCTTCTTCTTACGGTCGATGTATGCGTACATGACATTGTTAATGTCCGTAGCAAACTCGATCCACGAGCCTTTAAACGGAATGATGCGTGCGCTGTAGAGCTGTGTGCCATTGGCGTGCTGGCTCGAGCCGAAGAACACGCCGGGTGAGCGGTGTAGCTGGCTGACCACAACGCGCTCGGCGCCGTTGATGATAAACGTGCCGTTGGGCGTCATGTAGGGGATAGGACCAAGGAAGACGTCCTGAATCACGGTGTCGAAATCCTCGTGATCGGGATCCGTACAATAAAGCTTAAGCTTTGCCTTGAGGGGCACAGCGTAAGTGAGTCCGCGTTCGAGACACTCTTCCATGGAGTAGCGTGGCGGATCAATGTAGTAGTCCAGGAATTCGAGGACGAAGTTATTGCGCGTGTCGGCGATGGGGAAGTTCTCGGAGAACACCTTGAACAAGCCGTCGTTCTTGCGCTGCTCCAATGGCGTGTCGAGCTGCAGGAAGTCGTTGAACGACTTGAGTTGCACCTCAAGGAAATCCGGGTAAGCCAGCGGATTCTTCACTGAAGCGAAGTTTACTCGTTGATTAACAATCTTAGCCATTAATGAAATATGATGAGTTTATTATATTCCTTTCGTAGGAGAGCCCGTGGGAAGGGCTCCGATGGATAGCTACGCAGGTCGCTATTTCCTGCTATTTCGGGCGTTGTTGTCTAAAGACGCAAAAAGTAGAGGACTCTCTACCAGAGAGTTCTCTACCTATGCAATCCTAAGTTGATTAGGCTTGGGGATGAGCTTACTTGAGCTCGATCTCGGCGCCAGCCTCTTCGAGGGTCTTCTTCAGAGCCTCAGCGTCAGCCTTAGGCATACC
This sequence comes from Bacteroidaceae bacterium, assembly GCA_017469685.1. Lineage (GTDB taxonomy): Bacteria > Bacteroidota > Bacteroidia > Bacteroidales > Bacteroidaceae > Physcousia. The sequence goes on from JAFUFW010000029.1 coordinate 51,255, forward strand.
TTCCTTCAGGGTGCTGGGAGCGCCGTCAACGAGCTCCTTAGCTTCCTTCAGACCGAGGCCACAAGCCTCCTTCACGGCCTTTACGACCTGAAGCTTAGCAGCGCCTGCGCTCTTGAGGACGACGTCGAAGTCAGTCTTCTCCTCAGCAGCGGGAGCAGCGCCGGCAGCGGGGCCAGCAGCAACAGCAACAGCAGCTGCTGCGGGTTCAATACCATATTCCTCCTTAAGAAGGTTCTTTAAATCGTTTACTTCCTTCACTGTCAAGTTAACCAACTCTTCAGCGATAGCTTTGATGTCTGCCATAATAATTTATGAAATTTTGTTTTGTTTGACTTTGGGTATTTAATTCTATTCGCCCTTCTCGGCGAGGGTCTCGAGCACACCGTGGATGGTGGCAGCCCCAGACTCGATTGCAGAAAGAACGCCTTGCATCGGCGACTGCAGCATTGCCACGACGTCTGCGATGAGCTCGTTCTTGCTCTTGATAGCAACCAAGGCATCCAGCTGTTCGGCTCCAACGTAGAAGCTCTCCTCAGCATAAGCGGCCTTCAGTTCGGGAATGGTTACGCCCTTAGGATTCTTGGCATTGAACTCCTTCAGCATTTTAGCCGGTGCATTGGCCACATTTGTGAAGATGACTGCCGTGGTACCCTTGAGGGTGTCATAGAGGGGTGAATAATCGATCTCGCTGGCCTCAAATGCCTTGTGAAGAAGAGTGTTCTTGACAACCACCATCTTCACCTCATTTTTGAAACACTGGCGGCGCATGGCGCTGGTGCGTGCTGCATTCATGCCGGTGACGTCAACGAGGTAGAAGTGAGGGAAGGTCTTCAGGGTCTCGCCCAGCTTCTCGATAATAAGTGCTTTATCTTCCTTTCTCATGATTCAAAACGTGTTAAGAATTAGATTTCGTCAACGGCCTTGGAATCAACCTTGACACCACGGCTCATCGTGCTTGAAAGATAAATGCTCTTGATGTAAGTACCCTTAGCAGCGGCGGGCTTGAGCTTGATGATGGTGTTGATGAACTCGCGTGCATTCTCGGCAATCTTCTCGGCTGAGAAGGAAACCTTACCGATGGATGTGTGCACGATACCGGTCTTATCGACTTTGAAGTCAATCTTACCCATCTTCACTTCGCGAACAGCCTGTGCGGGGTTCATGGTCACGGTGCCACTCTTGGGGTTAGGCATGAGGCCACGGGGACCGAGTATACGGCCGAGGGCACCAATCTTACCCATGATAGAAGGCATAGTGATGATGACGTCGATGTCAGTCCAGCCGCCTTTAATCTTGTCAATGTACTCGTCAAGGCCTACATAGTCTGCGCCAGCCTCCTTGACTGCAGTCTCCTGGTCAGGAGTGCAGAGGCAGAGCACGCGAACGGTCTTACCCGTGCCGTTGGGCAGGGTGGCAACGCCGCGAACCATTTGGTTGGCCTTACGAGGGTCTACGCCCAGTCGCATATCGATATCTACGGAAGCGTCAAACTTGGTCGTGGTGATATCCTTAACCAGCTGTGAAGCCTCCTTGAGGGTATATGCCTTCCCTACTTCAATCTTCTCTGCGACGAGTTTCTGGTTTTTTGTCAGTTTTGCCATAGTTGGAATTGAAGTTTAATGTTATGCAGGGAAGTCACCCTTAACTGTGATACCCATACTTCTGGCCGTGCCTGCAACTAATCTCATTGCCGACTCAACGGTGAAGCAGTTGAGGTCGGGCATCTTGTCGGTAGCGATAGCGCGCACCTGCTCCCAGGTTACTGATGCAACCTTCTTACGGTTGGGCTCAGCGCTGCCGCCCTTCACCTTAGCAGCCTCCATGAGCTGAATAGCCACGGGGGGTGTCTTCACGATGAAGTCATACGACTTATCATTGTAGTAGGTGATGACAACAGGGAGAACCTTACCAGCCTTATCCTGAGTTCTGGCGTTGAACGCCTTGCAGAAATCCATAATGTTGATACCCTTGGAACCGAGAGCGGGACCTACTGGGGGTGATGGATTTGCAGCGCCACCTTTAATCTGAAGTTTGATTAATCCAGCAACTTCTTTAGCCATTGTTATGATTCTTTATATAATTAAATATGTGCGAATTTTCGGAGTGTAACAGTCTCCTACTCCTTCGCTACCTGCATGAAACCAAGTTCGAGCGGCGTTTTGCGCCCGAAGATCTTGACGGACACTTTCAGCTTCTTCTTCTCGTCATTAACTTCCTCCACGATGGCATCAAACCCGTTGAACGGACCATCCGTAACCTTGACAGCGTCGCCAACAACGTACGGTATCTTGATTTCTTCGGGCACCTCTGCCATCTCGTCGACGACTCCCAGCAGACGCTTCATCTCTCCCTCGCGTATAGGGAGAGGCTTCTCGCTGCCTTTGGCCTCGCTGAGGAAACCGAGCACATTAGGGGTGTAGCGCAGCATTGCCTGCACCTCAGGGGTGAGGATGCACTCTACAAGGACATATCCTGGCAGGTGGAAACGCTCCTTCACCACGCGTTTTCCATTACGGAAATCGACGTACTTTTCTTTGGGAATGAGCACTTCGGAGACCTTGTCGCCGTAGTCACCTTGAGCGACCTGAGCTTCAATGTACTCCTTAACCTTGCCTTCTTTTCCGCTGATGGCACGCAGTACGTACCATCGCATTGTCTGCTGTTCAGCCATCTGCTTACGGATTAGTTAGGATAGATGAACTCCATCACGTGCTGGAAAGTGAAATCCATGACGAAAACTACCAGTGCAATGAGTAGGGAAGCGATTAATACTACAATTGCACTGTTGAAAAGTTCTGAACGCGTGGGCCAAGTGGTCTTATGCACGAGTTCTTCGTATGATTCCTTGCAGTAGTTGAAAATCTTCTTGAGCATAACGATTTCTTTTTATTGCACGGGAAGAGAGGCTCGAACTCCCGACACCTGGTTTTGGAGACCAGTGCTCTACCAACTGAGCTATTCCCGTATTGCGAGTTTAAAGTTTAAAGTTTAATGGTTAATGCAAAAAACTTTGCCGGAGGAGGTCCCTCGAAAGAGTTTCCTCATTAGACCTTAAACTTTAAACTTTAAACGACGTTATTATCGCGAAGCGATGAGAACTAATTAATCGTCGAGGATCTCCGTGATCTGACCGGAACCTACTGTGCGGCCACCCTCGCGGATAGCGAAGCGCAGACCCTGGTTCAGAGCAACGGCATAGATGAGCTCTACGGTGATCTCCACGTTGTCACCAGGCATCACCATCTCGGTGCCTTCGGGGAGGTGAATCTCACCCGTGCAGTCCATGGTGCGGAGGTAGAACTGAGGACGATACTTGTTACCGAACGGAGTGTGACGGCCACCCTCTTCCTTCTTCAGGACGTAGATAGAAGCCTTGAAGTTCTTGTGGGGCTTGATGACACCCGGATGGGTGATAACCATACCACGCTTCACTTCATTCTTGTCGATACCGCGGAGAAGCAGACCTACGTTGTCGCCAGCTTCACCCTCATCGAGGATCTTACGGAACATCTCAACGCCGGTGATAACGGACTTCTTGTCCTCACCAAGACCGAGAATCTGAACTTCGTCGCCAACCTTGACAACACCAGTCTCAATACGACCGGTAGCCACAGCACCACGACCTGTGATTGAGAACACGTCCTCAACAGGCATCAGGAAGGGCTTGTCAACGTCGCGCTGAGGCTCCTGGATCCAAGTGTCGCAAGCTTCCATAAGCTCCATAACCTTGTCTTCCCACTCAGGAACACCATTGAGTGCACCGAGAGCAGAACCGCGGATAATAGGAGTCTCAGCCTCGAACTGGTAAGCAGCGAGCAGCTCCTGCATCTCCATCTCTACGAGCTCGAGCATCTCCTC
>JAFUFW010000047.1 GCA_017469685.1 Bacteroidaceae bacterium
GTCTTCCACAACGCGCCCTCTCACGGCCGTCGACACGCGCGTGCACCCATCGCTCGGCTTGAGCGGCCTCATTGTGGGCTGCCCCAATATCCCCGAGCTTGGCTCTGACGTAGCCCGCGTCGTAGCCTTCGACCTCGCCTGCCCCTGCTACGAGGATTTTGCCAGCACGCGCAACCTGCAGCTGCAGGCCGGAGGACTCGCCTCATGCAGCCGCTGCGGCCGCACCTACGACCTCAACAACCAAGGCATCGTGGCCAAGGGCGACGCAGGGCGCGCCCTTTTCCGCTACCGCGCCGCCTACAACCAATTTGGCAACACACTCTCTGTGAACAATTAAAAAGATATGAAAACAATCAACTTTGCCGAACAAAACACCGTCATCAACCAGTACATGGCCGAGCTCCGTGACAAGAGCTACCAGAAGAACCGCCTGCTCTTCCGCCACAACATAGAGCGCATTGGTGAGATGATGGCCTATGAACTCTCCAAGTCACTGGACTACAAGCCTAAGAGCGTCACCACACCCCTCGGCACTCTGGACATCAACCTGCCGAAGGACGACCTGCTTGTGGCCACCGTCCTGCGCGCCGGGCTGCCCTTCCACCAGGGCTTCCTCCACGTCTTCGACCGCGCCGCCAACGGTTTCGTCTCCGCCTATCGTATGTACACCAACCGCGAACACACCGAGGTAGGCATACATACCGAGTACATGGCCGCGCCAAGCTGCAAGGGCAAGACCCTTGTCATCGTAGATCCCATGCTGGCCACAGGCGGCAGCATGGCTGCCAGCTACGAAGCTCTCGTGAAGACAGGCAAGCCGCATAAGGTGCACATCGCATGCATCATCGCCACCCCAGAGGGGCTCGACGTCATGAGAGAGATCCTGCCCGAGGAGGCCACCGTATGGTGCGCTGCCATCGACCCGGGCATGAACACCAACAAGTACATCGTCCCAGGCTTCGGCGATGCCGGAGACCTCTGCTACGGCGAGAAGCTTTGAGGCACAAAGCTTGAAGCAGTTCCCCCATGCGCCCGTATGTGTGAGGTGTCCCACCATGGTGATCCACCCAAAACCATTAAGGGTTTCTGCCAAAAGGCTCAAGGGTTATCTTTCCATGATTAGACCAGACATTTAAGTCATGCCGGACACTAAGAACTTAGGAGTGTTCGCAAAAAATAATTCTTTATTATAAAAAAAGACTTCAGACTTCAGCCAAAGGTATTAGCGGCTGAAGGCTGAAGTCTTTTTTTGGATAATAGAATATTAGCAGCTGGAGGCTCCTGAACAGCCTCACCCCACGCTGCCCTCGAGCGAGACGGAGAGGAGTTTCTGGGCTTCGGCGGCAAATTCCATGGGCAGCTTATTGAGGACGTCCTTGGCGTAGCCGTTGACGATGAGGCCTATGGCATCCTCTTCCGATATGCCTCGCTGCTGACAGTAGAAGAGCTGCTCCTCTGATATCTTCGAGGTGGTGGCTTCGTGCTCGACGATGGCTGAGGGGTTCTGCACGTCCATGTAGGGGAAAGTGTGGGCTCCGCATGTGGGCGAGAGCAGGAGGCTGTCGCACGACGAATAGTTTCGTGCACCCTCAGCACGTGGTGCCACGCGCACAAGACCCCTGTAGGAGTTCTGCGAACGGCCAGCGCTGATGCCTTTCGAGATGATTGTCGACCGTGTGTTGGGCGCCAGGTGTATCATCTTGGTGCCTGTGTCGGCCTGCTGGAAGTTGTTGGTGACGGCCACGCTGTAGAACTCGGCCTGCGAACCTTCGCCTGCAAGCACGCATGATGGATATTTCCAGGTTATGGCTGAGCCCGTCTCGACCTGCGTCCACGAGAGCTTGCTCTGTGCGCCTCGCAGCAGGCCTCGCTTGGTGACGAGGTTAAGAACGCCGCCGCGGCCGTCCTTATCGCCGGGGTACCAGTTCTGGACGGTAGAGTACTTGACCTCAGCACGGTTCTCTACTACTATCTCCACGATGGCCGCGTGGAGCTGGTTCTCGTCGCGCATGGGTGCGGTGCAACCTTCGAGATAGCTGACATAGGCATCCTCGTCGGCCACGATGAGTGTGCGCTCAAACTGGCCTGTGCCGCGAGCATTGATGCGGAAGTATGTAGAAAGCTCCATGGGGCAGCGTACGCCCTTGGGGATATAAACGAACGATCCGTCGGAGAAGACTGCGGAATTGAGGGCGGCGAAGAAGTTGTCGCGGTAGGGAACTACTGAGCCGAGATAGCGGCGGACGAGGTCAGGATGTTCCTTTACGGCTTCGCTTATAGAGCAGAAGATGATGCCGCGCTCGGCGAGGTGCTCGCGGAACGTGGTCTTGACCGAGACGGAGTCCATGACGGCGTCTACGGCCGTGCCCGAGAGTGCGAGGCGCTCTTCGAGTGGTATGCCAAGCTTGTCGAAAGTTCGCATCAGCTCAGGGTCGATAGTCCCTGGCTTTTCGGATTTCCCTGCCTTTTTGGTTGTCGGGTCGGCGTAGTATGAGATGGCCTGATAGTCTATGTCTGGCATCTGGAGATGCCCCCACGTGGGTTGCTCCTGCGTCTGCCAGAAGCGGAAGGCTTTGAGGCGGAATTCCAAGAGCCACTCCGGCTCGCCCTTCTTCTCGGAGATGAGGCGCACGGTATCCTCCGTGAGGCCGCGGTCGATGATCTCGGTCTCGACGTCGGTTGTGAAGCCGAACTCGTATTGCTTCTCCACCACGGAACGCACGTAGGCGTTCTGCTGCGCGGGCTCTTGCCGCTTATCTTCGTTGCTGTTCATGCGGATTCTTTATCTTTTCGCGTGCAAAGGTAGTAAAAGATTAGGGATTAGGGATTCTTCAGACTCTTTTTTTTCGAAGAAGCGACAAAGCCGAGCGAGAGAACAGAGCTTTTTGCCAAGAATTAGAGAATTAGAGAATCACCTTGGGCCTACGGATTGATGAGGAGTGAAAGAGAAAATGCCCTGATTCTTGAAATGACAATCGTCAGAAAAGCGAGACGGCGAAGATGATCAGAGCGTAACGTGCGGCCTTGCCGAGAGCGATGGTGAGCAGCGAGAGCCACGGGTTGGCACGCAGGAAGCCGAGCGTCACGGCCACCACGCTGCCTATGACGGGCAGGAAGCACAGCATGCCCATCCACACGCCGTAGCGCTGCATCCAAAGTGATGTGCGCTGCACCTTCTCGGCCGAGACGTGGAGATATTTCTCAATCCATTCCATGCGCCCGAGCGAACCTATGCCGTAGTTGAACATAGAGCCGGCGGTGTTGCCCACTGTGGCTGCCACAAAGAGGCGTACGGGCTCGAGGCCTGCCAACTGAAGCGCCGTAAGCACCGCCTCGCTCGAGAAAGGGAAGACGCTGCCGGCGATGAACGCCGAGACGAACATACCCCAGTAGCCCCACGATTCAAGTAATTCAAGCAGCGCCGACATACAACCCTAATCTCTATTCTCTAATCCCTAATCCAAAATTGAATCCTTCAATTTTCAATCTTCAATCATCAATCTTCAATCTAAAGTTGCCCCGTCTCTATCTGCCGCACAATGCGCTCAATCAGGCGGTCGTCGCCTTCAGGGTCGTACTCCTTCTTGAGGCTGGCATGGAACGTCCATGCAAACACCTGGTAGAAGGCTGCACGCGCAGGTCCGAGGAAAGCCTGCACAATCTCGAAAGCTTGCTGGTTGCACTCGCGGTCAACAAGCTTGATGAGAAGCTTACCCTGAGAATAGGTCAGCTTCTTCATCTCGGGCGTGTACTGCGCCTTGATGTCGCGCTCCACAGCTTTGATGTGCTCGTCCTTGTCCTGCTTCGTAGGCAGCGTCTCCAGCACCTCGAAGGTCTCGGAGAGCATCATGTTTGCCTTGCGAGCCAAAGGCAGCACGCGCTTGACATTGTTGACAAGCCGGTTGAACTGCTGGCGCTCACGCTCGCTCTTGAACCTCAAAGGCTTGTAGACTGGCAGCTCAGGCATGAGATAGTCCCACACAGGCTCGCCGTCGATGATTACAGGGCGCTTCGAGCGATAGAACTGCAGGTGTATGAGCGACGGCATCTCCTTGATGCCCTTAAGGTCGAAATCAGCCTCCGACGGCACAACCTCCTGTGCCGACAAGGGGGCACAGGCTGCAAGCCATAGCGCGAGGCAGAGAGTATTCAGACGACCTTTCATAAGCGTGCGGAAACCTATTTATTTGTTTGACCGTGGCAAAAGTACATCAAAACTGCGAGTTGGGTGTTCAGAGAGCCAAACTTTTAACTTAAATTCTATTATGCCGCCGCTTCTATATAATTTTTTTACTAATCTCTAAGCCCTAATCCCTAATCTTTTATTATCTTTGCACCCGCAAACCCACAAAACGAAAAGAATGTTCGACATAACAACTGACGTGTGCTACATAGGCGTCGACGATCCCTCTCAGCAGCTCTTCGAGAGCCAGTACCACACACCCGACGGCATGTGCTACAACTCATACATCATCATTGATGAAAAAATAGCCGTCATGGACACAAGCGACAGCCGCACGCTTGGCGAGTGGAAGCAAAACCTCGCCGCAGCTCTTGACGGACGCACGCCCGACTACCTCATCGTGCACCACCTCGAGCCCGACCACGCAAGCGGTATCGCCGAGGTGTGCGACCTCTACCCCACCCTGCAGATCGTTTGCTCGGCCAAGGCCAAACAGATGATGCCTCAGTATTTTGAGGACAGCACGCTCGAATCCCGTACGCTCACCGTTAAGGAGGGCGACACGCTTTCGCTGGGGCGCCACACACTGCGCTTCATCATGGCCCCCATGGTGCACTGGCCAGAGGTGATGGTAACCTACGACGAGGCCGACCGCCTGCTCTTCTCGGCCGACGGCTTCGGCAAGTTCGGCGTCTATGCTGCCGGTGCCGACGACTGGGCTTGCGAGGCACGTCGCTACTACTTCAACATCTGCGGCAAGTACGGCACGCCCGTCAGCACCCTGCTGAAGAAAGCCGCTGCACTCGACATCCAGAAGATACTTCCCCTGCACGGTCCCGTGCTCGAAGGCGAACAGCTGGCCGAGGCCCTGCGCCTCTACACCATCTGGAGCGCCTACGACGTCGAGACAGAGGGCGTCTTCATAGCCCATGCCAGCATCCACGGCAACACCGCCGCCGCAGCCGGGCGCCTTGCAGAGATACTCCGCGCAAAGGGCTGCCCCAAGGTGGCCGTCAGCGACCTCTGCCGCGACGACCTCGGCGAAGCCATCGAAGATGCCTTCCGCTATGGCAAGATGATTTGCATGGCCTCGAGCTATGATGCAGGCGTCTTCCCTCCGATGTACGACTTCCTCCACCACCTCGACATCAAAGCCTACCAGCGCCGCCGCGTGGGTCTCGTAGAGAATGGCTCGTGGGCGCCCAGTGCCGCCAAGACTATGCGCCCGATGCTCGAAACAATGAAACAAGTGGAGGTCGTGGAGCCCGTAGTGACCCTGCGCGGACGCATGAAGGACGCTGATATCCCTCAGCTTGAAGCTCTCGCTGAGGGAATCTTGAAATGTTAAGATGTTGAAACACTGAATCTTTGAGACATTGAGACATTGAGACGCAAAAAAATTGATTTATTCTTTTAAACTTTAAACTTAAGCATTATGAAAAAGTATGTTTGCGACCCTTGCGGTTACGTTTACGACCCCGAGCTTGGCGACCCTGACAATGGCATCGCCCCCGGCACGGCTTTCGAAGATCTGCCCGAAGACTGGGTATGCCCCATCTGCGGCGTAGGCAAGGAAGACTTCAGTGCTGAAGACTAATGGATCCAGCAACAGCTTACAACCGAATGGCGGCCCTTTGCAGCCTCAGCGAACACGCCGAAAGCGAAGTGCGCGAGCGACTGCAGAAGGCCGCCATCCCTGTTTCAGACATACAAAAGATTATCGACCGCCTCTACAAGGAGGATTACCTCAACACCTCGCGCTACTGCCACGCCTTCGCACACGACCGCCTGCGCTTCGCACACTGGGGGCGCATGAAGATTCAGCAGGCCCTACGCTTGAAAGGACTGCCAGAGAGCGATGTCCGTCAGGCGATCGACGACCTGCCAGAAGAGGAATACCACGAAGCGCTGCGTGCCACACTTGAGCAGAAACTGCGTTCGCTCACCGACGACGACGAGTACACACGCAGCGCCAAACTCATGCGCTTTGCTGCAGCTCGTGGCTTCACACCATCAGAAATACTTGAAACGTTGAAATGTTGAAACGTTGAAACGTTGGAATATATGATTGAAGATTGACAGAATGGCTATAGTTAAGACAGTAAAAGGCCTCAAGCCCAAGTTCGGACGCCATTGCTACCTGGCCGACGGAGCCGTAATAATAGGCGAAGTGACGCTGGGCGACGACGTCACCATCTGGCCCTGCGCCGTGCTGCGGGGCGATGTACATTATATTAAGGTTGGCAACCGCTCAAACATTCAGGACAACTCATGCGTCCACACGCTCAACGGCACAGCACCCGTGGAGATAGGCGAGGACGTCACCGTGGGTCACAGCGTGACGCTGCACGGCTGCACCATCCTCGACGGAGCCCTGATAGGCATGGGAGCCACGGTGCTCGACCACGCCGTAGTAGGGCGCGGAGCCATAGTGGCTGCCGGAGCCCTCGTGCTCTCAAACACTCATATCCCCGACGGCGAGCTGTGGGGAGGCGTGCCTGCCAAGTTCATCAAGCGCGTAGACCCCGAACAGGCGCAGGCCCTCAACAAGACCTTCGCTGCACATTATATAGAATACTCCGACTGGTACCGCGAGGCCGACCACAACCCCGAGAATACGCAGGTGGTGCTCAACGGAGAGGACTATAAGTAGATTGAGGATTGAAGATTGAGGATTAATCTTTCTTCTTTGCGTCGAGGTGATAGGTGAAGGTTAGGCTGGCGTAGTGGTGGCGGAAGTTCCAGGCGTGGCCGCCAGGCACGTTCTCGAAGCGGCTGGTGTAGATGCCTGTCGAGGGTTGATACGTGAGGGCTGGCAGGTTCGGGTCTGCTTGTGGTTCACGTCGATGTCACCATATATGGTGTTGAGCGAATCGATGTCCAACACGAAATCGAAATTGAAGTATGGGCTGAGCTTGTGGCTTCGGGCAACGGCTCCTTGGTTTCGGCATCGATGACGCGACCCTTCAGGATGTCGGCGCTGAGGGGCGGGGCGAAAAGCAGGAGGCAGACGAGGATGATGAGTGATTGATTCGCAGATGAATGGACTGAGGGCTTCATGAATAGCGGCGTTTATTCAACAAAACGAGAAGCGGCTATGTTTATTGCTTAACAAGACTATATTTCATGTTATTTAACTTGCACATTACTTTTAATGTGTCTTTATCTTTTCCAGCTCCGCGATGGCCAGTTCCAAGTAGCCGCGTGCGCTCTTGAATCTATCCATACTTAGCCCATCCACCATAGACTCTATCTCTCCTATCAGGAACTCTTTTGCTTCGGCATCATTGATGAAATAGTCCTTCTCGCGGGCCCGCTTGCAGAGCGAATAGATGGAGACGGCATTGAGTTCCTTATTGTTGCCATCATAGAACTGCTTCTTCAGCTGAGAAAAGAGGAGTAGAATGTTGTCGGTGCCGAGGAAATCGTTGGCAGCCGTGCCCTTGCCCTGCTGCAATCGAAGAAAGATGTCCGCCAAAGTGCTGTCTATCCGTTCCCGCTCCTGCTTGATGCGCTCCTCGTCATTGCGGAAGAGGCTGTCCAGATGCTCGATGGGATAGTCCTTGCCTTGCCACTGGAAGCGTACGGGACCCTCTACGGAGATGTTGTTGAAAGGATCAACGCGCGCCTTGCCCAGGTCGAGCACTGAGATGCTTGCCTTGGCAGAGGGGATCTTGGCGTAAGTGACGATATAGCGGACGAAGACTTTGCCTTTGTGGTCTTCCTTCCACTCCAGAGCGTAGGCGTAGCGGTGCGTCTTGGTAGCGTCGTTGACATCGAGGATATTCACGTTGATGTAGTTGCCATACTGCTCACCGAGGGTGACGTAGCGGTTCACGTCCTCGCCAATCATCAGATTAAGCTTGCCTTCTTTATGCTGATTGCCCGTTGTCATGCTGTTGATGCTGTAGCAGTAGGGGTTGTCGTGGCCGTTGGCCTCGAAAGCCTGCACCATTGCGTCGAACAGCTTCCGCTGTTTCTTGGGCAGCGTGAAGGTGTAGGTGTCGTAGCGCCATTTCAGTGGAGCCCCCTCCTGCTGCACGTTGCGTTCCTGCCCGAGGCTCTTCTTGACGTCAATCTTAGCGTCGAGAACTCGGCTGATATTCGAACTCATCCAATCCTCAATGTCCTGAACGACACTCTGGGCCGAGGCGGCATTCGTGGTGAGCAGCAGGCTCGCCACCAATAAGCTTTTCATTATTGCCTTCATAATAGTATAGGTTTTTTATTGTTAGAATGCTATGATTTCCTTGGGCGTCTCTTCCCCTGTGATGCTGGCGGCGTAAGCTCGCAGTGCCTCGGCCTGCGCCCGCTGCTGGTAGGCCACTTGCAGGGCGGCCTCAGCGATATAGATGTCTACGAGGGCTTGCTTGTCGGCAGGGATTGGTGAGGCGTGCTCTTCAATGACGGAACAATGCTCTCCAAGACGCATCGTAACGCCTGATCCCAAGTCTGCCGACTGAGGAACGATAGTCAGGCCTGCTATCAAATCTTCAAGAGGTTCATGATTATTATTTTGAGGGTCTGCCCCATTCCCCGTCCTGTCTGCAAGGGTGGGGGCAGAATCTGCTTGACGCGATCTATCCTCCTTAGTTTCATCACGGCGGCTACTACCCTCCCCCACGGAGATGGGTTCTCGAGCCGTCGAGATTCTATTAGAGCCGAGCTGATGGACAGGCGTGCTGATTTGCTTAGTCTGTTGTGCCACCAGAGGCTGTTCCTGCAACTCGATGTCCGCAGTGGTTGTGCTTGGATGTGTCTCATCCTTTGCTATCCCGGCTATCTGGCTTCCTACGCCGGGGATGACTGCTGACGGTTTTTCTGTGTCTGGCCACAACAGGATGCCGATGAGTACGGCAGCGGCGGCAGACAGAGCCGGCAGGATGAGGCTATACACGCGGCTGCGTTGGCGTTTTCGACCGGTTGCAGCGGTCGATTCAGCCTGCTGCATGATCCGCTGCATCACAAGGTTTTCGAGGTCGGCGGGCGGAGGACATTCCGTCTGCCGCCGTTCGGCCCTCCGCTTCAGAGCTTGGCGCAGGGCGTCGTCGTTAGGTATTAGGTCAGTCTGTTTCATATTCAAGGCGTTTTATGGTTTGAGCCAGACGCTGCCGAATGCGATAGAGGCGCGAGCCGAGGGCGTTGGCGTTGGTGTCGAGGATGTAGGCAATGTCGGTGAGCGGGCGCTCTTCGGTGTAGTAGAGATTGAGGAGAAGCTGGTCGGTAGGCGGCAGGCTGTCGATGGCTGCTTCGAGGAGCTTGAGGCGCCGTGAGGGGACGTCGGCGGTGGAAGGCTCGGTGGGAAAACCGCCGAGGGCGGAACCTGGGCGGGGGGAAACGATGCCCGAGGGGGAGGCTGCGCTGCCTGGGGCGAAGTCGGAGAAGAGAGTGAAGCGTTTTTGGCTCTTAAGGTGCTTGAGGGCTGCGTGGTGGGCGATGCGCCAGAGCCAGGTCTGGAAGCTGGCGCGGCGGGCGTCATACCGCCGCAGGTGCTCAAAGGCAGCCACGAAGCTCTGCTGCACCACCTCGTCGACGTCGGCCCGATGGCTGACGAAGCTGGCCACGAAACCCGTCAGCGCCCCGCCGTAGCGGCTGACCAGCTGGCCGAACGCTTCGGTGCGTCCGCCGAGTATTTCGTTTATGAGCTGCTGTTCGTTTTGCGCCATTAAGCCTGTATTGTCCTTTTTCCCGTTGAACGTTTAACCTCTAATCATTCTTTTTTATATAACGCAAAAGACCGCGAATATCACTTTCGCGGTCTTTTATTTAACTTTTATTATGCTTTACCCCTCACTCCTCAAAGGAGAGATAGCGATACTGGTTAGTGCGGCGATACGTCGCGAGCAGCCGCTCGAGCTCAGCAAAGCGCTCAAGGCGTGCCGGGCTCAGGGCATTGCGCCGTGCCAGCTTGTGGTTGTACTTAAGCCAATTGTGCATCGAACGCTCCTCGGCATAGTACTTCGAAGGGCGCCGCTCGTTCGTCTTCACGAATTTGACCACGGCCTCGCAACTGCGATGCCAAAGCTCATCATGTGTCATATAAATTGTTGTTGAAAAAACCTTGAGGGTTTTTTAAAGGGGGTTATTTCAGGTAGTCCTCGAAGTATCTGGTGATGCGCTCGTGCAGGTGCACCTGGTCGGTGCCGAACATGTTGTGGCCGTCGCCCGGGTAGGTGAAGAGGTCGGGCTGCGTGCCGGCATCGATACATGCACGGACGAAGGATAGCGTATGCTGCGGCACACATGTCGGGTCATTGTAGCCGAAGATAATCTGCAGGCGTCCTTTCAGGTTCTTGGCTTTGCCCAGCAGCGAGGAGGAGGCATAGCCGTCGGGGTTCTCGTCAGGGCGGTCCATGTAGCGCTCGCCGTACATCACCTCGTAGTACGTCCAGTCGATGACGGGGCCGCCGGCCACGCCCACCTTGAACACTTCGGGGTACGAGCACATCAGGTTCGTGGTCATGAATCCTCCGAAGCTCCAGCCGTGGACGCCGAGGCGGTCGGCATCGACGTAGGGTTGCGCCTTAAGGAACTCCACGCCACACATCTGGTCCTTCATCTCCTCATCGCCGAGGTGGCGGAAGGTGGCTTGCTCAAACTTAAGGCCACGATACTGCGATCCCCGGTTGTCGAGCACGAAGATGACGTAGCCGAGCTGCGCCATGTAGATCTCCCAGCCGCGGAAGTAGTAGCCGCGCGAGGCCTGCACGTTGTGGGCATGAGGGCCGCCGTAGACGTAGACCACAGCGGGATATTTCTTCGAGGCGTCGAAGCCGACGGGCTTGATGAGGCGGTAGTAGAGGTCGGTCTGCCCGTCGGCGGCCTTGATGCTGCCCGAGGTTATTTCGGGGACGTTGTAGTCCCTCCATGGGTCGTCGGCAGTGAGGAGCCCCACCCCATTCTTCCCAGTAAGTGAGGGAGCGTAATGCAACAGGGTTGAGGGATCAGCAGGGAGTGGTTTGCCCTTCGCAGTAGGGAGCAGGCTCACCTGGCGTGTGACTGATGGCGAAGAATAGGTGTCGATGAGCTGCGAGCCGCTGGCGCTGAGGGTGGCACTGTGCACGCCTTCGCCGGCACCGATGAGCTGCATCTTGCCTTTGCCAGCGACGGGTGCGCTCCAGATGGTGTGGTGCAGCGGATGCGTCACGTTGCCGATGAAGATGACGCTCTTCGCTTTCTCGTTGAAGCCGAGGAAGTCGCGCACCTCGAAGTCGCCGGGAGTGAGCAGGCGTGTCAGCTTCCTGTCGAGGACTTCGCCGCCGCCTTCTGCACCATGCCAGCGGGTCTTCACCATCGTGGCGAGGTCGATTAGGTACAGATGGTTCCAGTTGTCGCGCTTACTCTGCATGATGGCCTTCGTAGCATCCCAGGGCAGGAAGGCGAGGGTGTGCAGGGGCTCGACATACTTCGGATGGCGCTCCTCTATGAGAGGTGTTGCATCCTTCTCGCCCGTGGCGGCGTCGTAGCCGAAGAGCTGCATGTGGTTCTGGTCGCGGTTGAGCTCAAAGACGTAGAGCTTTCGAGAGTCGGGCGCCCATGAGAGGTTTGTCATGTAGTCGGTCATGGGCTTATCGTTCTTCAGCCAGATAGTGTTTCCGCCCTGGAGGTCGTAGACGGCCACGCTGACGTCCTCCGTCTCGCAGCCAGCCATGGGGTATTTGTCGACATAGGTCTCGGAGATGCGCTTGGTGATGTCGACCTGCGGATAGCTGGGGATGCGGCTCTGGTCCTTCTTGTAGAATGCCAGTCGCGAGCCGTCGGGGCTCCAGAAGAGGCCGCTTGAGATGCCGAATTCATCGCGACTGACGCTGTGGCCATAGACGACATCATCGTTGCCGTCGGCAGTCAGCTGACGGCGCTCGCCGTCGGCGGTCTGCACGAAGACATTGCTGCCAATGCAGTAGGCCATGGCGCGGCTCTCTTTGTTCCACACCAGCTCGGATGCGCCCTCCTGTATCTCTCCGCGCCAGACTACGTTCTTCTTCTCGAAGTCGATGAGGATGATAGCTTTAGGCGTCTGAAGCTTCACTACAGGCTGGCCGGCGTAGGGGAAGGTGACGTTGGTGCACGTGCGCACCATCTTCTCGCCGAGGATGGCGTTGAGGTCGTCAGGAGTGAAGAGAGCCTGCCCGCGCGAGCCGTCGGCATTTATCTTCACCGCTTTCTCTACGCTGAGCTCCAGCGGCTGTTCGCCCCACCAGGTGCTGAACATATACTTGGGTTGAAGGTTCCAGAAAGTGGAACCGCCGCCGAGCAGGTCGCCCAGCGTGAAACTCTTCTTTGTAGTCTGCGACATAACTGAAGTGGCGGCAAGCAAAAGCACTGCCAAGGCTTTAAATCTATTCATTTCTTATGATTGAAAAGGTATTTATGGTGCAAAGTTAGTTAAAAAAGAAAAGAGAAGAAGGAAAAAACGAAAAAATATATATCTTTGTAGCGCTGTTTAGTCGACCACGTCAGGCATTTTTCGAAGCAACAGCCAAAATCTTTTCCCACATTATACTATTATGCAACAAGACAGACACGACATCAACCGCCGGCAGTTCCTCCACCGCCTCGGGCTCAGCTCCGCCTCAGCACTCTCGATGATGGTCTTCGGTCCGCTCCAGGCTCTTGCACTGACCGACAAAGAAAAGAAAACAGCCAAGGCTGCACTTGCAGGCGAAGGCGCAATGACATATCGCCGCCAAAACGGCTCGGGCGAGCAGATATCACTGCTGGGCTTCGGCATGATGCGCCTGCCGCGCGAACAGGAGGAGGTCGACCGTCTTGTAGACTACGCCATAGCACACGGCATCAACTACTTCGACACCGCACCCATGTACGGCGGTGGCCACAACGAAGACGTCGTAGGTCAGACGCTAAGCCGCTATCCGCGCGACAAATACTACATAGCCACAAAGATGTCGAATCAAAACCAGGCACTCTGGGACTTCGACAAGGCTAAGGAGATGTACGAGAACTCGTTCCGCAAGCTGCGCGTCGACTACATCGACTACTACCTGCTCCACAGCATCGGAGGCGGAGGCGTAGAGAACCTGAAGGGGCGCTTCATCGACAACGGACTGCTCGACTTCCTCGTCAAGGAGCGCGAGGCCGGGCGCATACGCCATCTCGGATTCAGCTACCACGGCGACGTCTCAGCGTTCGACTGGCTGCTCGACCACAACGATGAGTACCACTGGGATTTCGTGCAGATACAGATGAACTACCTCGACTGGCGCCATGCTGGGCGCCGTGGGCGGCGAGGAGGCGATGCCGATGCCGAATATCTCTACGGACAATTAGAGAAGCTCGGCATTCAGGCTGTCATCATGGAGCCTATCAGAGGCGGCGGGCTGGCCAATGTAGCCGACGAGATAAAGGATCAGATGACTGCCGTGCACCCCGACGACAGCCCCGCCACATGGGCCTTCCGATGGGTGGGTTCGCATCCTAATGTGCTCACTGCCCTCAGCGGAATGAACCGCATGGACCACCTCGAGGAGAACATACGCACCTTCTCGCCATTGCAGCCATGCACTGAGGCCGAGAACGAACTGCTGGCACGCATCGCCGACCAGATGGCTGGATTCCCGACAATAGACTGCACCACCTGTACCTACTGCATGCCATGCCAATACGGCGTGGACATACCTGGCAACTTTGCATTCTACAACGAAGCCGTGACATCGAAGATGCTGCCGCTGCCTGAACCCGCAGCCGCGGATTATGCCGAGCGGCAAGAAGCCTTCATAAAGGCATACCGCGCTGCCATTCCGGCCGAGAAGCGGGCAACTACGTGCGTCGATTGCGGACAATGCTTGAGCAAATGCCCACAGCAGATTCGCATTCCAAACCAGATGAGCCGCATCGTCGAACTGACACGTAAGAAAAGGAGGTAAGAATTAAACCTTATCCATGCCCGAGGGTCATTTTTATTGAACCAAGTACTAATAATAACTAATGAAAAAGAATAAGAAAGCATTATTGGCCAGCGCGGGTCTGCTGCTGGCTGCAACAACACTCATGAGCCTGCGCCCGGCAGACGAAGTGATATCAAAGCAGGACGGGATGACCGTCGTCAACACCACATCACTGGCTGAGGACGTTGAGGGCTACGCCGGACCTGTGCCCCTGAAAATCTATATCAAGAAGGACAAGATAGAGAAGGTTGAGTCCTTGAAAAATCTGGAGACGCCCAAGTACTTCGCACTCATCAAGCGCGACTTGCTGACGAAATGGAACGGACTCACCGTGAAGAAAGCTGCCACACAACAGATAGACATCGTCACTGGCGCCACCTACACGTCTGAAGCGGTGATCGAGAACGTCAAGCGAGGCCTCGAGTACTATAATAAGAAAGGAAAGAAATAAGAATAACTACTTGCTATAAACAAAAAATCCGCACGGCAGCATTGCCGTGCGGATTTTTTTGTCTATGCCTATTTGACCTCCCAGATATCGTTGGTCTCAAGGAGCTCGGCGAAGTTGTGGTACTTCTTCGTGGCCGAGACCTCGGCAATCTGGGCCTCAACGGCCTCATCGTAGGTGGGAGCCGCTACGTCGCGTATGACGCCGAGGGCGATAGGGAAGCCGTCGCCGTTGCCCATGAGGGCGAGCTTCAGCTGTAGGGTGTTGTCCTCGCAGTGGGCGTCGTGGACGAGGACGTCGTCCAGCGTGTAGCTATCCTTGCCTACCTCCACAACCTTCAGGCCGAAGCCTTGCTGCACGAGGCCGAACTCATTGTTCTCACCGAACAGGAGTTTCTCGCCGTGGCGCACGTAGATGGCGTTCTTGGCGCGGCCCGTCTTGTCGTAGACGCTGGCGTGTGTGCCGTCGTTGAAGATGACGCAGTTCTGCAGAATCTCGGTCACGCTGGCGCCTTTGTGGGCATGGGCGGCCTTCAGCACCTCGATGGTGCCGGGGGCATCGGTGGCTACGGCGCGGGCAAAGAAGTGGCCGCGGGCGCCGAAGCACAGCTCGGCGGGGCGGAAGGGGTCTTCGACGGTGCCATAGGGGCTTGACTTCGACACAAAACCACGCGGTGAGGTGGGCGAGTACTGCCCCTTCGTGAGGCCGTAGATACGGTTGTTCAGGAGGATCATGTTCAGGTCGATGTTGCGGCGGTTGGCGTGGATGAAGTGGTTGCCGCCGATGGCGAGACCGTCGCCGTCACCGCTGACCTGCCACACATCGAGGCGCGGATTGGTCACTTTGGCGCCGGTGGCGATAGCGGCGGCACGGCCGTGGATAGTGTTCATGCCGTAGGTGGCCATGTAGTGGGGCAATCGGCTGCTGCAGCCGATACCGCTGATGACGGCGATGTCCTTTGGCGCTACGCCAATTTCGGCCAGTGCCTTGTGCAGACTGGCCAGGAAGAAGTGGTCTCCGCACCCAGGGCACCACCGCGGCTGACCTTTCTTATAATCTTTACTTTCCATACTACTTTATATTTTTTAGAACCACGAATTACACGAATTTAACTAATTATTTCTTCGCGATATGTTTATTTTTTATCGAATTTCACTAATTGGGGGCGAAAGGCTTCTCGGCTTTCGAATGTATCCTTTTTTCTTGTCTTAAACAATATAGCGTTCGTATCGAAGGGAAGGTTCGCCGAAATTGATAAGGAGTGCTATGCTCATGTTCGCTACTTTGGCATAATTGATTGCCTGAGAACGTTGATAGTCTTCTAACTCTTGCACAGCCTTCAGTTCCACGATGATACAACCAAAACAGATGAAGTCGGGTTTAAACTCGGTCTTTAGTTTCTGGTTGTGATAGGTTGCAAAGATGGGCTCTTCACGCAAGAACGGAATATTCTGTTCCTGGAATTCAATCTCTAAGGCATCTTGATAGACTTTTTCTGAGAAGCCACGGCCAAAGTGCCGGTGAACAGCCATTGCAGCCCCCACTATCTTATATGCCTCTTCTTTGAATAAAAGATCCATAGTTTTTTTCGTGTAACTCTATTATTACTGTCGAAACCTGCGTAGCGTTTCGCTGTGAATTCGTGAAATAAGTTAATAATTCTTTAAAGCCATAAACCGGGATTCGTGTAATTCGTAAAATTCGTGGTTTTATTTATTATCTAATAGTTGTGAAAATGCTGCTACGAGTTCGCTGACCACGAAGGGTTGCCCTTTGACTTCATTGAACTGTTCGGGCACGAAGTTGTCGACCTTCATGCGGAGGTAGGCAGCAAGCTGGCCCATATTCTGTTCGGCAACGACTACGCGTGGGTACTTCTTCAGCACCTCAGCCGTATTGGCTGGCAGCGGGTTGAGGTAGCGGAACTGTGCCAGGGCCACTTTATGTCCGGCCGCTCTGAATTCATCCATCGCAGCGTGCAGGTGGCCGTAGGTGCTGCCGAAGCCCACGATGAGCAGGTCGGCATCGTCCTTGTCGCCCTCCACTTCGAGGTCGGGCACTTCAATCTTAGCCACCTTCTCGGCACGCAGGTGCGTCATCAAGTCGTGGTTCTCAGGGTTCGTGGAGATGGCCCCTGTGCGGCTGTCCTTCTCCAGTCCGCCGAGGATGTGCTCAAAGCCCTCGCGACCCGGCACGGCCCAATAGCGTGTGCCATTCTCGGCACGCATGTAAGGTGTCCATTCGCCGCGCAGCTCTTCGGGCACGTAGGGCGGGTTGATGGCATCCATCTTGGCAAGGTCGGGCAGCTTGAAGACACCCGAGCCGTTGGCAATGAAGGCATCGGTGAGAAGCACTACGGGCGTCATGTGCTCCAGCGCAATCTTCGAGGCCTCATAGGCTGCATAGAAGCAGTCGGTGGGCGAGAGGGCCGCCAGAACGGGCATGGGGCTCTCGCCGTTGCGGCCGAAGAGCACTTGCAGAAGGTCGGTCTGCTCAGACTTCGTGGGCAGACCTGTGGCAGGGCCGCCGCGCTGCACGTCGAGCACTACGAGGGGCAGCTCCATGATGACGGCCAGGTTCATGGCCTCGCTCTTGAGGCAGATGCCGGGGCCGGAGGTGCTGGTCACGGCCAGCGCACCGGCGAAGCTGGCACCTACGGCCGAGGCTGCGCCCGATATCTCGTCCTCGCACTGCACGGTCTTCACGCCCAGCGACTTGTGCTTCGACAGCTCGTGAAGCACATCCGTGGCGGGCGTGATGGGATAGCTGCCGAGGTACAACTGGAGTCCGGCTTTCTCGGCAGCGGCTATGAAGCCGTAGGCCGTGGCCTTGTTGCCAGTGATGTCCATGTAGCGGCCGGGCTTCTTGTCCTTAGTCTCAATGCGATAAACATTCATCGCCGATGAGTGCGTGTTGTGGCCGTAGTCATAGCCCGCCTGTATAACCTTTATGTTAGCCTCAGCGATGGCTGGTTTCTTTGCGAACTTCTCGCGCAGGAAGTTGAAGGCCACATCCAAGTCGCGGTCGAAGAGCCAGCAGACGAGGCCGAGGGCAAACATGTTGCGGCACTTGAGGACAGACTTCATGTCCATGCCCGTCTCGGCGAGCGCATCTTTGACCATCGTCGTCAGCGGACAGGCGATGACCCTGTCGGCATCGACACCCATCTCGGCGAGGTAGTCGTCGGTCCTGAACTCGGCTTTTTGTAGGTCCTTGGGGCCGAATGAGTCGGTGTCGATGATGATGGTGGCATTAGGCTTGGCGTAGCGCAGCTGTGTCTTAAAGGCTGCTGCGTTCATGGCCACCAACACGTCGGCCAGGTCGCCGGGCGTATAGACCTTGTCGGCGCCGATGTGAACCTGGAAACCACTGACGCCCGTCAGCGAGCCCTGCGGGGCGCGGATGTCGGCGGGATAGTCGGGGAAGGTAGAGATACTGTTGCCCACGGTAGCCGAGACCGTGGAGAAGATGTTTCCGGCGAGCTGCATACCGTCGCCGCTGTCGCCGGAGAAGCGGACTACCACTTGCTCCAGCTCACGAATGTCTAACTGTTCTGCCATGTATGGAGAATTTGATTGATTTAAGAGTTCAGGAGTTGCTTATTTAAATAGCTTCTTCACACCATCGGGGGTAACATAGATACCGCGGCGTGGCTGCTGCACACGCTGCCCCTGCAGGTTGTAGTAGACGTCGGGGGCTGCCGTGGCAGCAGGCGTCTGTATAGCGTCAAAGTCGCCCGTGCGGCGTAGTAAGATATAGTCTATGTCAGGTGCAAAGCCTTTGTCGTTGCCCAGGCGAATGGTGTTGCTGCCGGGCTGGAGGGTGATGTTGGCAATGGCTGCAGACCAGTTGCTGCCCCACGAGCCATTGTTCAGGTTCTTGAAGGAGCGCACGAGCTCGCCATTGACATAGAGGTCCAAGTTGCGCGCCTCTGCGCTGGCATAGTATATGGAGAGGCGATACTGGCCACCCTGCATTGTGTAGATGTCACGCCAAATCATGTAGTTGTCTGGATTGTTGCCCAGCCAACCGGCGTAGCCGCCACAGTCCGCCTTGTCGCTCGAGGAGTAGCGTGCCGTGGGTAGATTAGATAATTCCTGATAGAGGGGCATCCAAGCCTCTTCGGCCTGATAGCGTGTGCGCTCTATGCGTGTGCCGGTGACGAAGTATGCTGCTGAGCCGTGGGCGGGAAGGGTCACGGTGGTGCTACCCTCTATGGTGATATCCTTGCCTGTGAGGCAGTCGTGCAAGGTAGCTGTGCCGCTCATCTCTATGGAACTGAGCTCCAACGTAGCCTTGGCTTCGGTGTCGCCGAGGTTCATGATGACCACTGCGCGCTTGGGACCATGGAGCTGCTCCACATCCTTAGCCACAGTGTACACCTCGCCTGCGCGTGCCACCACGGGAGCTCCCAGGCCCAACACGTCCTGGTTCATGGCTATAAGGTCGGTGTTCTTGAGCAGCTTGAGCGAGGCGGCCGGAATCTTGGTCATGTCGCACCCGATGAGCAGGGGCGAACAGCAGATGCACCAATAGGCCATGTGGGTCACCTCCTCATCGTGGCTGAGGGTGCGCCCAATCTCGAGCATGTCCATATCATTATAGTGGCCGCGGCTGGTGTAGGCCTGAATAAAGAGGTTCTCCTTGATGATGCTCTTCACCGACTCCCACGCACAATAGATGTCGCCTGTTGTGCGCCATGAGTCACAGATGCCGTCGACCCATGTACCAGGGTACGCCCATCGGCAGATATTGAACACTATGGGCTTATCCAACTCGCGAGCGCGCCGCTGTATAGCCTTGCTGATGCGGGTGTACTGCACGCTGTCGTTGAGTCCGAGATGAGCGCCGCCGCAGTAGTCCACCTTTATGAAATCGAAATTCCAGTCATTGAAGTAGAGCTCGCAGTCATCGTCCTCATGGCCGTAGAAGCCCACACCAAGCCCATAAGGTCTGGTGTTGCCCGAGCCGCAGGTGTTGTCGCCTGCATCGGAGTATATGCCAGCCATGAGGCCTTTCGAGTGGATAAAGTCTGTCAGTGCCCTCATCCCATGAGGGAAGAGCTTTGTGTTGAGGATCAGCTTACCGTCGGCTCCTCGTCCGTCCCAGAAGCCATCGTCGATATTGATGTAGTTGTAGCCCACTTTGGACAAGCCTTTGGAGACCATAGCGTTTGCCTGGTTGCGGATAAGAGTCTCATTGATATTGAGCCCGAAAGTATTCCACGAGCTCCAGCCCATAGTGGGCGTGCGGTCGGCGGGATAGCTCTCTTCGTCCTGTGCGGCGGCTGGCACAAAGCATAAAGTGCTTCCTACAGCCATCAACAAACACACGACCAAGTGCCTTGCCATTTCTGATTGGTGGTTCATGATGTCCATGCTAAAAAAAGGTTATCAACTATTTGCGCACAAAGGTAAGAAAAGATTAGATATTAGGGATTAGAGAATAGTTTTTTTTTCTGATTTCCATCTATTTTTAGGCAACGCCTCACACGCATGACAAAAACTTCAACCAACATCACATTTTAAGGTAGACGATGCCCTCAGGTCCCATATTGAACAGGAGGTCGGCGATGCTCAGATCGGGGAGGAAACCGAGGCGCTGGGCGAAGACCTGATAGTAAGGCCTCTGCGGTGGAGATGGCAGGGGGCTGAGGGGCTCGAACGTGTCGGCGATGCTGACTGGGGTTTCCACGTCGAGGAGCTGTGCTACAAGGCAGCGCAGGCCCTCGTTGAAGTCGATGAGGAAATCGAAGCGACGCTCATAGAACGGCGCAAAGTCATCGGCATAGTACTCGAAGAAGGGACTCTTACCGTAGGCCGTGCGCAGGGCATTCCAATGGTGGTGGCGCCAGGCACCGTGGTCGCTGATGCGGATGTCACGCACAGGGGTGTGGTTAGGAGTGGAGCAAACGGGCACAACGAGGTCAGTGGGGCCGTCGGGCATAGCTATCCGACAGCGATTGCGCCACGTCTGCTTAACGTAGTGCTCGGCGGCGTTGATGCTTGCGCTATCTGCCTTCGCCAGCGCTTGCCACCAGCTCACAGGGCCGAGGTAGGTTGTACTTAGGACTAATGCTTCGTCCATAATCTCTAATGATATGGGAAGTTAAGTATGTTTTACTCCTTTAACTTCCCCATTCTCATACAGCAGCCTCTCCACTCCTGCCCTGATGCTGATAAGTCCGAAATCCTCTGGGTGTATGTCCTCGGGGCGCAGCCACAGTATCTCGCCTGCATCATCGGCAGCGCGTGCCATAGAGGTGTCGGCGACGCGGCAGCGGTAGAACATATCTATGGTGTGTACGAGAAAGTCGGAGTAGAGATACTGGTTAGGCAGCGAGAAGAGGAACTCCACCTTCTCCACGTCGAGCCCCGTCTCCTCCTTCACCTCGCGGCAGACGCCCTCCTCGCTGGTCTCGTACATATCCGAGAAACCGCCCGGGAGGTCGAGTGTCCCGCGTGCCGGCTCCTTGGCACGGCGCACGCACAGCCATTCCACACCGCCGTCGGCAGCCTCACGCTCTATCAGCGCCACCGTGGCTGCCGAGGGGTTGAAATAGTAGGTGAAGCCGCATGCCTCGCAATTCTTAGCCTTGGCATTGCGCTCCACGAAGCGCGGCGAGCCACACTTGGGGCAGAAGAGAAATTGGTGGAGAGGATGCATATGGGAACCGAAAAATGAAGAACCACAGATTTCGCAGATTAAACAGATTCATTTCAGCCCAAATCCATGTAATTATAATCTCAATTTACAGATTTGATAAGCCTGCAAAAGATGAATCTGTGTGATCTGTGTAATCTGTGGTTCGTTATAGAACAATTATGTTCATCTACTTAATTACTGTATTACTTCGTTAACGAGGTGATCGGCCTTGCCCCACTTCTCCATCAGCCACAGCACGAAGCGGATGTCGACGCCGATGCAACGCTGGAGGTCGCGGTCGAAACTGATGTCGCCGGAGAGGGCGTCCCAGTTGCCGTCGAAGGCCAGGCCTAAAAGCTGAGCTTTGCCGTTGAACATAGGGCTGCCGCTGTTGCCGCCCGTGATGTCGTTGGTGGTGAGGAAGCAGAGGGGCAGCTCGCCCGTGCGGCTGTCGGCATAGCGGCCGTAGTCGTGGCTCTTCAGCAGGGCGAGGATGTCGGCCTGCATGGCGTAGTCGGGGTTGTCGGCACCGTTCTCTATCTTCTCGATAAGCGAGGGCATGGTTGTGAGGAAGTCGTGGTGAGTGCCAGCGTTGGTGTAGTCGCTGACGATGCCGAAGCTCATGCGCTGTGTGAAGTTGGCGTCGCTGTAGTGGGGCTGATCCATTTCCATCTCCATCACAGCCTGCGTCAGCAGGTTCTCGTTGTAGGCAATGGTGGGAGCTGTGCGGCGCAGTGGAGCGTCGATAACGCTCTCGCTCATCTCCTGCACCTGCTTTGCGATTGCCACGGCGGGGTCGCTCTCGACGTATGTGCGGTATGCTTTCTCGTCGAGCACAGCCTGCTCCAGCGAGTCGGCCACCTGCTTAGATGAGCGCACCTTGGCATTGGCCAGCCCGTACCAACCTTCGAAAGTGGTCAGTTTCGACTTCGAGAATATATCGCGGGCGTAGGCGCGATAATCATTATTGTACTTCTTGCGTATGTCGGAGTAGAAGCGGGGCAGATACTTAGAGCCTACCTGATGGGCGTAGTTCTCGAGCAGCACGGCCATCGTCTCCTCGTCGACGCGCGGGTCGTAGTCCTTATAGGAGTTGCGCATATATTCTACAAGCGTCTCGCGGTAGTTGGGGTGCGACTCGGCATACCTGCTTGCGATGCGGCCAAAGCCTACGATCTCTATGCCGCGGAAGAACGTCTCGTTGACGAAGCCGTTGGCGTAGCGGGCATCGTGGCGGGCCTTATAACCTTTCTTCAGCGTGGGGAACATCTTAGAGAAACGTTTCTTCAAGTCCTTGTCGGCTGAGAACCAGCGGCGGATGTCCTGCTCCTTCTGCTGCTTCTGGCTTATGATGCCAAGGCGCTCCACGGCCTCGTTCATGCCCTGCGAGTTCTTCCAGTAGTTGGAGCTGCTGGCGTACTTCGAGGCATACTTGATGCCTACGGCACGGTCGGCACGCATCCAGCGTGCCCACACGTCCTGCTTCACGCCGCGCACCTGTATCATAGGTATGTTAGTCACACCTACGCGCTCCTCGATACCATAGCTCGAGAGGTAGCGGCTGGTGGAACCAGGGTAGCCTATAGTCATGCAGTATGAACCTTGGTCGAAGCCGGCGGTGCTCACGCGAGCCCAGCGCTTGGGGTGCAGGGGTACGTTGTCGGCGCTGTAGTCGGCAGGCTGCCCTTCCTTGTCAGCATAGATGCGGAACACGCTGAAGTCGGCCGTCTGGCGAGGCCACATCCAGTTGTCGGTGTCGCCGCCGAACTTACCGAGCGTCTGCGGCACGGTGAACACGAGGCGAACGTCGGAGAACTGGCGGTAGTAGTTGAGCAGATAGAGACGGCCGCCCTCGAAGGCCTTGGCCTCACATACGATGCCCTTCTGGCCGAGGCTGTCGGCCTTCTGCTGAGCCTGCGATGCGATGTCCATAAGCACGCGACTGATGTTCTCGTTGTAGAGCACAGCCTCGCGCTGCCGGCCCAGCTTGCGGCCTTGCTTCTGGTCGGCATAGATCTTCTGCAACTCAGTCTCCACCTGTGCGGTGACATCCTCGGCTCGCTGCCACACCTTCACGTAGAGGCCCTCTACGGGGCGCTCCTCCTCGCGACTGCGGGCTACGAAGCCGTTGCCCAGAATATCGTCGTCGGTGGTCGAGAGCTGCTGTATGGCGCGGTAGCCGCAGTGGTGGTTGGTGAACAGCAGTCCGTCCTTCGACACGATGACGCCCGAGCAGTAGTCGCCGAAGTCGACCACGCAGTCCTTCAGGCTCGTACCGTCCTCGCCATAGAGTTCGGCATCAGTGAGTTGTAGGCCGAGGCTGCGCGCCACGTCCATCGCTTTCTTGTCTGTTCGGCCAAGCAGCCACATTCCTTCGTCGGCGCGAAGATTACTTGCCAGCAGCAACGCTGCAGCTGCCAGCATAAAACTATTCCTAATGAACTTCATATCTATTTTTTTATTTTTCACTCAACTTTCTGAAGCCGGCTTCATATTTACAATTTAACGATTTACAATGTACAATTTATTTACGATTTGGCGATTTGGCAATTTACACAGAACACCGCAGGTACTGAAATTGTAAATCAATCCCATTGTAAATCCATAGTAAATCGTTAATTGTCAAATAGTAAATGAACATCCGAAAGTTAAATTATTCATTTTTTCACTCTTCATTACCCTCGCCTCCGAAGAAGCGTCGGCGGGCTTCCTGACGTGCACGACGGTCATCACCGTCGAAGCGCTTTGGTTTGTTGCCAAAGCCCTTGCCTTTCTTGCTGAAGTCATGGCCCTTACCTCCGTGGTCACGTCCCTTCCCGTCGAAGTCGCGTTCGCCACGATTAAAACGTTTTGGCTTCCTGTCGGAGTCCGACATACGCTCCGAACCGAACGAACGTTCGCTGCGGCCGCGGAAATGCGTGCGATAGCCTTCGCCCTCGTCGTCGCGGTCGCGGTGCTGCTTGAACGGCTTGCGCCCTTTCATCATGCGGCGCTCCTTCTCGCTCTTCAGCTCGCCTCCGGCAGCGCGGTGCTCATTCAAACGGCCGTCGAAGAGGACGTATTTACGCAGCTCGCACTCGAGCGAACCATTGTAGAGGGGCGTCTTCAGCGACGGGCGTAGACCTATCTGCTCGAAGCACTCCTCGTGGAGGCTCAGAATCCAAGCCTCGCCGCCCGAATGTTCGCGCTTCAGCTTCTGCCCTATTGTCTTGTAGAGGCCCAGAATGTCGGGCGTAGAGATACGCTCACCGTAGGGCGGATTGGTGATGATGATGGGCTGGCTGTTCACCTGGTTGCCATCAGCATTGCCCGCTTGCAGATAGTCTGACTGTAAATTGTCTGCTTGTCCGCTCAATGGCGTTTCGCGGAAGTCGGCAAGGTCAATAGTGATCTCCTTTGTCAAGCCTGCGGCTTTGACGTTGCGGCGCGCTATGCCTACGGCCTTCGGGTCGTTGTCGCGGCCATAGATGTGGTGCTCGAACGGGCGCTCGGCACTGTCGTCGTTGTAGATGCGCTCGAAGAGGTCGCGGTCGAAGTCGGGCCATTTCTCGAAAGCGTAGCTCTCGCGGAAGACGCCCGGAGCTATGCCGCGTGCTATCAACGCAGCCTCAATGCAGAAGGTGCCGCTGCCGCAGAAGGGGTCGAGCAGGTCCGTCTCGCCCTTCCAGCCGGTCATCATGATGATGCCTGCGGCCAGCACCTCGTTGAGCGGTGCAGCCACGCTCTCCTGTCGGTAGCCTCGGCGGTGTAGGCTCTCGCCGCTGCTGTCGAGGGCGAGGGTGGCATCGTACTCTGCAATGTGTATATGCAGGCGTATGTCGGGGTTCGAGATGCTCACGTTAGGGCGTGTGCCCGTCTGCTCGCGAAACTGGTCGGCGATTGCATCCTTCACCTTATAGGCCACGAACTTAGAGTGGCGGAATTCGTTGGAGAACACCACGCTGTCCACGGCGAAAGTTGTCTGCGGCGAGAGGTAGTCGCTCCAGTCGATAGCCTTCACGGCCTCGTAGACATCGTCTGCCGAGCGTGCCTTGAAGTGCTTAATAGGTTTCAGTATGCGAATGGCTGTGCGCAGGCAGAAGTTAGCGCGGTAGAGCATCTCCTTGTCGCCCGTGAAGGTGACCATGCGGCGCCCTATCTGGACGTCGTCGGCGCCCAGCTCTGTAAGCTCTTGTGCCAGCAGGGGTTCCAGCCCCTGGAAGGTTTTGGCAATAAGTTCCATTGTGATATAATCCTTTTTTTGCTCGCGCAAAGGTAATGCGATAAGCTTTCACGACCAAACTTTTGCCCAAAAATCCTTTTCCCGCCCAATCTTTTTGCTCTCAAAGTGTTCTATACTTTCTAAATAATTATCCGATAAAAGATGAAAAGTCAACTCGAAAGTTTTTTTTCCCCATTTTCGTTGGTCACTTCCAACTAATTACATAATTTTGCTCCGCAAAATATGCACGCGCGAGCACGCGTGCGCATAAATAATAATGTATATAAGCGAACAGACTCATCAACGCTTTAACAAACTAAAATAACGAAACGAAGAAACTAAAACTCTTCTGATACGATATGAATACGATCTCTATAAATAGCCTCTGGTCCTACATCCAAAGTTTGGGGCTCTCGACAAGCAACAAGAAGTGGCTTGCCGATCATCTCTATGAATCTGTAAAGGAGGCAAACGACATCGCCGATGGAACCGAAGAGCAACTTCATTCTCCAAATAGAGCCTACATAGAAAATGGTGAGGTAAAAGTTGATATTGTCAGCGAGACAATGGACATTGAGGAAGCTCGGACTCTATTGCACAAAGTCATTGATTTGGAGTACTCGCTGCCATGAACTATAAAATTCAACGCAGGTGTATTGAAAACATCGCTGATTTCTATCATCATGTCTCACTCAAGTATCGGCACACCTATTCTGTGGAATTGGTGCACAAGAATCTTGATGAAGCATTAGATGCCATGTTTCAGATTGAGAAATCCCTTCTCCGTCGCCGGCCGACACTCAAGCGATGGCAACAACTTGGATGGCACATGGCAAACGCGGGCAAATGGTACTACGCTTATACGATTAACGAGGACACATAACCCACTCCCCTCGACACCATACAACAAGAAACAATATATTTCTAACTCAACTACATTAGTGTCCCGTTAAAATTGGGACGAGTTAAATATTAATCAAATAGCCCCGTAATAGGGGGACTTAATTGCTCTTTGACATCATTGGAATAAGTCTTATCGAACAGTTCTCTGAGCGGTGTCTTGTCCGTAAGTGACA
>JAFUFW010000048.1 GCA_017469685.1 Bacteroidaceae bacterium
CAGATTGGTTTTAAGCCCGCTGGAGGCCTTAACTCTGTCATGGACGCACTCATCTACTACACCATCGTCAAAGAAGTTCTGGGCGAACGATGGCTCACAAACAAGTGGTTCCGCATGGGCACTTCGCGCCTGGCCAACCTGCTGCTCAGTGAGGTCGTGGGTGAGGAGGTGAAATACTTTTGAGAAAATAAAAGCAACCCCAAGCCCCTCCAAAGGAGGGGATGTTTAAATACCTAAAAAATTAGGTAATCAACAGCTATCAATGATTTATGTAACCAAACATCCCCTCCTTAGGAGGGGCTTGGGGAGGCTTTCCAGTATTAATAATTACGCTGAATAACATATTCCAGATAGGCAGTCAAGGCATCCTTGATTGCCTTTTCTTTGACCTGCTGGTCGATGTATTGCTGGCACTTGGCGGCAATCTCGCCCATCTTCCGTTCCGCATACTCAATGCCGCCCTGCTCCTTGGTGAACTCGACCAAAACAGCGATTTCATCTGGATTAACGGTGCCAGCCTTAACCTTGCGGGCCAGGTTCATCATCGACTCCATCTTCGTGTGGTTCAGTGCATAGATGACAGGCAGCGTCAACTTGCCTTCCATCATGTCGTTACCCGTAGGCTTGCCTATCACCTTCGAGTCGTAATAGTCAAAAATATCGTCGCGAATCTGGAAAATCATACCAATGTTTTGTCCGAATTTTGCCGACTCCTTAACCGCCTCCTCAGATGCTCCGACTGAGATGGCACCGATAGAAGCGCAAGCCTCAAACAGAGCTGCCGTTTTGTTGTTAATGATTTGATAATAAACCTCTTCCGAGATATTCTGATTCTGGATGTTCGACAATTGCAGAATCTCACCCGCAGCCAAAGTCCGTCCAAGCTCCGACAACAATTGTACGATTCTTTGATTGTCAGTCAGCGACACCCGAAGCAGTGCCGTAGAGAGGATATAATCGCCCACCAGCACAGCCACCTTATTGTCATAAGTGGCATTGACCGAGGCCTGACCGCGCCGCTCGGAACTCTCGTCAACCACATCATCATGAACCAGCGAGGCCGTATGCAACAGCTCCAAGCCCACAGCCGCGTTCTGAGTGACTGCTGAAATCGCGCCAAAATTCTTGGCTATCAGCTGAATCAGCATCGGGCGCATACGCTTCCCGCCACGCTGGCGAATGTGAGAAAGTGCTGACCCTAAGAGGCCATCACTATGAGTCAGCGACTCGTTGAACAACTCGATAAATTCGTTCAACTCCTTCTGAATGGGCTGCTTGATGAGCGGTAAATAATCCATCGTACAAAAATTTTCCTACAAAATTAGTGAAAACTTTCGGATAATGAGAAATTTTTTAGTAATTTTACGCGAAAATTCTCTATTATTATGGATAAATTATTTCTTTTAGACGCTTATGCCCTGATTTATCGGTCATATTACGCCTTCATCAAGAACCCGCGTATCAACTCCAAAGGTCAGAATACCAGTGCCATCATCGGCTTCTGCAACACGCTGAACGAAGTTCTTCAGAAGGAGCAACCCTCCCACATCGGTGTGGCCTTCGACCCTCACGGCCCCACCTTCCGCAGCGAGGCCTACCCCGCCTATAAGGCCCAGCGCGACGCCACGCCCGAGGACATCCACAAGGCTGTGCCCATCATCAAGGACATACTCCAGGCTTATCATATTCCCATCCTTCAGGTCGATGGCTACGAAGCCGACGACGTCATCGGCACACTGGCCAAAAAGGCCGATTCCATCGGCGTGAAGTGCTACATGCTGACACCTGATAAGGACTACGGACAGCTGGTCACTGAGCATGCCAACATCTACCGTCCGCGCCACGGCGGTGGCTACGAGGTGATGGGGCCGAGGGAGGTCTGCGAGAAATACGGCATCTCCTCCCCTACCCAAGTCATCGACTTGCTGGCACTCATGGGCGACTCTGCCGACAACTTCCCCGGCTGTCCCGGTGTCGGCGAGAAGACAGCCGCCAAGCTCATCGCCGACTTCGGCAGCGTTGAGCAGCTGCTGGCCAGAACCGACGAGCTGAAAGGAGCACTCCAGAAAAAAGTCACCGAGCATGTAGAGGATATCCGCATGTCGTACTTCCTCGCCACCATTAAGACTGATGTCCCCATCGAACTCAACATGGACGAACTGCGCATGGCGGAGCCCGACGAGGAAGCACTTGTGAAAATCTTCACTGAACTGGAGTTCAAGCAGCTAACTGACCGACTTCTTAAAAAACCTCAAAAATCTGTAATGCCTGCAAACGGACAACTCGATTTGTTTGCAGAATTTCCTGCCGACGGGGCGAGTCTCAGCGAAAATTCAAGTTTTGAGACCTTAAAAACGGTAGCTCACGACTACAAACTCGTTGAAAATGAGGAAGAACTGACGAAATTACGTGATTATTTCTTGACAAATGAAATTCTCAGTTTAGACACGGAGACCACTTCGACCAGTGCCATCGACGCCGAATTGGTGGGTTTGTCGTTCGCCGTGAAGGAATTTGAGGCCTTTTATGTGCCTGTTCCCGCCGAACGTGAAAAGGCGTTGCAAATTGTTAACATCTTTAAACCGCTCTACGAAAGCCTCAAAATCCTCAAAGTCGGACAAAACCTGAAGTACGACCTTGAGGTGCTCCGCAACTATAATGTCGAGTTGGCTGGCCCAATGTGGGACACGATGATTGCCCACTACCTCATCCAACCTGAGCTGCGCCACAACATGGACTATATGGCAGAGATCTATCTCAACTACAAAACCATCCACATTGACGAACTCATCGGGCCGCGAGGCAAGAACCAGCACAGCATGCGCGACCTCGCACCCACCGAAGTCTATGAGTACGCTGCCGAAGATGCCGACATCACTCTGCGGCTGAAGAACAAGTTGGAGCCGGAGCTAAAGAAGTTCGAGTGCGAAGACCTCTTTTATCATATCGAGATGCCGCTGATGCCAGTGCTGGCTGAGATGGAGATGAACGGCGTCTGTTTGGACACGGAATCACTAAAGGAAACGTCAACAATTTTGACTAACCGCATGAATGAGTTGGAGCAGCGCATCTATGAGCTGGCGGGTCAGCGGTTCAACATCGCCTCGCCAAAGCAGGTCGGCGAAATCTTGTTCGACAAGCTGAAGATTGTTGAGAAGGCGAAGAAGACGAAGACGGGGCAGTACGTCACCAGCGAGGAAGTGTTGCAACAGCTGAAGAACAAGCACGAAATCGTGGCTGACATCTTGGAACACAGAGGATTAAAGAAACTCATCGGCACCTACATCGACGCGCTGCCAAAGCTCATCAATCCGCGCACAGGACACATCCACACGTCGTTTAACCAGACAGTAACGGCTACTGGCCGCCTGTCATCCAGCGACCCGAACCTGCAGAACATCCCCATTCGCGGCGAAGACGGCAAGGAAATCCGCAAGGCGTTTGTGCCGGAGCCTGGTTGTCTGTTTTTTTCAGCTGACTACAGTCAGATAGAACTGCGCGTCATGGCCCACCTCAGCGACGACCCGCAAATGATAGAGGTATTCCGCGAGGGCAAAGACCTGCACGCCGCCACCGCCGCCAACATCTACAAGAAACCCATTGACGAGGTGACGCGCGACGAACGCTCGAAGTCGAAGCGGGCCAACTTCGGCATCATCTACGGCATCACCGTCTTCGGCCTGGCCGAGCGTCTCGACATTCCACGCGACGAAGCCAAGATGCTGATAGACGGCTACTTTGAGACCTTCCCGCAAGTTCACGACTACATGGAGCAAGCTAAGCTGACGGCTCATCAACAGGGCTATGTCACTACCCTATTCGGCCGTCGCCGCTATCTGCCCGACATCAACTCGCAGAACGCCACCGTCCGCGGCTTTGCCGAGCGCAACGCCATCAATGCGCCCATCCAAGGCACCGCTGCCGACATTATCAAGGTGGCCATGATCCGCATCTTCCAGCGCTTCAAGGCCGAAGGCATCAAGAGCAAGATGATTCTCCAGGTACACGACGAACTCAACTTCTCCGTCTATCCCGAGGAGCGTGAGCAGGTAGAGCGCATCGTGCTTGAGGAGATGCAGCAGGCCATCGACCTCCGCGTGCCCCTCGTCGCCGACTCCGGATTTGGCAAGAACTGGCTCGAAGCACATTAACCACTGCTCCCGCACCCCACCCTATTTCTTCTCTGGCTTGGGTTCGGGATAGGTAGGGTGATACTCGCGGAAGGAAGTCATAGGGGAAACCCTACGCTAAAGCCCTTTTTGCATTTGTTTTTACCCGAAAAACAAATGCTAAACGAACTTTATCCAACCTTCTTTTGGTTTTCTGCCCGCTTATTCGTAACTTTGCACCCGAAAAAGGAGTAAACACTTAAAGTAAATAGTAAATCCGTAAATAACAAAAATGGCATTGAAATGTGGTATTGTAGGACTGCCTAACGTGGGCAAGTCTACACTGTTCAACTGTCTGTCGAGCGCCAAGGCTCAGGCAGCCAACTTTCCGTTTTGTACGATAGAACCCAACGTGGGCGTCATCACTGTGCCCGATGAGCGCCTGACGAAGCTCGCAGAGTTAGTGCATCCTGGCCGGATTGTCCCGGCCACCTGCGAAATCGTTGATATTGCCGGGTTGGTGAAGGGTGCCTCAAAGGGTGAGGGCTTGGGCAACAAGTTCTTAGGAAATATCCGCGAGACCGACGCCATCATCCACGTACTGCGCTGCTTCGAGGATGACAACATCACCCATGTCGACGGCACCATCGACCCCATACGCGACAAGGAGATCATCGACACCGAGCTGCAACTGAAGGACCTCGAAACCATCGAGAGCCGACTGGCCAAGACCGAGAAAGCCGCCGCCGCTGGCAACAAGGAGGCCAAGGTGGAGGCCACCGTGCTGAAGGCTTACAAGGAGGTGCTGGAGCAGGGCAAGAACGCCCGCATCGTAGAGTTCGAGTCGAAAGAAGAGCAGGACTGCGCCCGCAATCTTTTCCTGCTCACGTCGAAGCCCGTGCTCTACGTCTGCAACGTCGGCGAGGCCGATGCCAAGGACGGCAACGACTTCACGAAGAAAGTCGAGGCTTTGGCTAAGGAAGAGGGTGCTGAAGCCATGATCATCGCCGCCAAGACTGAGGAAGACATTGCCGAACTGGAGTCCTACGAAGACAAGCAGATGTTCCTTGAAGAACTCGGCTTGGAGGAGAGCGGCGTCAACCGCCTCATCAAGAAAGCCTACGCCCTGCTGAACCTTGAGACCTTCATCACCGCCGGTGAGATGGAAGTGAAGGCGTGGACCTACAAGAAGGGCTGGAAGGCTCCGCAGTGCGCCGGCGTCATCCATACCGACTTCGAGAAGGGCTTTATACGCGCCGAGGTCATCAAGTACGACGACTACATCCAGTACGGCTCCGAGGCCGCCGTCCGCGAGGCGGGCAAGATGGGCGTCGAGGGCAAGGACTACGTCGTTCAGGACGGCGACATCATGCACTTCCGCTTTAATGTCTAATCAAAACGACAACATAGACAACTATGACAACATTTGCAAATGAACTGCTGTACATCATGTGGAACCCGTCATTAGAGGCTTTCTCCATCGGTCCCATGACGTTCCGCTGGTATTCACTGTGCTGGCTCGTCGGCCTGCTGGTGGCCTATCTCGTAGTGAAGCAACTCTACAAGGACCAGAAAATCAAGGACGAGCTCTTCGACCCGCTGTTCATCTACTGCTTCATCGGCATCCTGGCTGGTGCCCGCCTGGGGCATTGCATCTTCTACCAGCCCGACTACTTCCTGACGTCGTTCAAGGGCTTTGTGGAGATGCTGCTGCCCATCCACTTCACAGCCGACGGCGGGTGGAAGATGACAGGCTACGCCGGATTGGCCTCCCACGGTGGCACGGCGGGCCTGATGCTGGCGCTGTGGCTCTACTGCAAGAAAACGAAGCTGAGCCTCTGGACGGTGCTCGACAACATCGCCATTGCCACCGGCACCACTGCCTGTTTCATCCGCTTGGGCAACCTCATGAACTCAGAGATCATCGGCAAGGTAACTGACGTGCCCTGGGCCTTCGTCTTCGAGCGTGTCGACGCCCTACCCCGCCATCCCGGTCAGCTCTATGAGGCTATTGCCTACGCCCTGCTCTTCATCATCATGATCTGGATGTATAGAGCTGACAAGTCGAACAAAGTAGGCACTGGCTGGTATTTCGGCTTCTGCCTCACCTACAACTTCACCTTCCGCTTCTTTATCGAGTACACCAAGGAGATTCAAGAAGCCTTCGAA
>JAFUFW010000049.1 GCA_017469685.1 Bacteroidaceae bacterium
TATCGTACTTTTGGTGCAAAGATACGAAGAAATAATGATTAAACAAACCAAAAGTATGATTTTTCGTACTTACTTAATTCAATTTAAATATATACCTTTAATCTCTTTCAACTAATTGTGCCCCAAAATACATTCCCCACAAACTTATTTCGACGAAATATGACAATCCCCACAAATTTCTTTTCCGATGATTTTTATGTCTCAATCAATGTTTAATGCTTTCTTGATAATCGATTCCAATTCCTCGGCATCTGTGGAGGTGGAGAGGATGGTGCCGTCGCGGTCGATGAGGTACATGGCACCACCGGCATTACCTTCTCCGTTCTTGCGCCATACACCGTTCTCGTCGTTCAGTTCCAACAGACTCGGCCAAGGATAGCCGTCCTTCTTCGCAGCATTTTCCATCGCTTGGCGATTACGTTCACGGGCGATGGCAATGACGGTGAAGCCATTGTCCTTGTATTTCTCATAGACCGGAATCATGGCAATGCTGTGGCTACGGCAGGGGCCGCACCACGATGCCCAACGAACGATGAGGGCTACCTTGCCTTTCGTGAGGGTGGAAATAGGAACGAGCTGGCCGTCGGTGTTTCGCACCATGTAGTCGATGTAGGGCTTTCCAGGCTGTAGGCGGTAGGCCGTCTCAGTGGTGGCAATCTGTTCGTGAACGGGGTGGCCTGGATAGTAATTGATGAGTTTGTCGTGATAGAGCGTCAGATATGGCTCAAACTGCGACTTGTCGAAGTTCACATAGTTGTCTGCATGTTTGAGAGCTTGGATGGCATCAAGTACATCGTAAAGCGTCCAAAGCATGGGGTGCTCTTCGGCGTATGCTATGCGAAACGGACGAATACCTGAGGTAATGCTGTCTCGCTGCTGTTTCAGCTGTAAACCTTGTGCTGTAAACTGTTCACTCTCATTTCGCATATAGTGGTTTACAACCTGACGGACAGAGTCAACGTATGTCTCTGGCAGACTATCCACATTCAAAGACCGTGCTTTGCTAATAGTGGAAATGAAGTCTGCTTTGTAGAACTCCGCCATGCGGTCAGGGTTCTCCAACTTATTGTCGATTTCCTCGACGGGGTTCCAGAAACGCACATCCTCAATGCTGTCCTTCACCGCATGCTTGCGTCCCTCCTCGCCGTTGCTGACGATACGCACCCGTTTGTCCTCATACATCGTGACATTCACGTTGCAGTTCTCGGAGATGAACTTGCCCTCGAACCAACTACTCGTTTCGTATTGCTTCAGAAAGAATACCACATAGAGTCTTGGGAAGTCGGTCTCGATGTCGTAGGTAAAGTGCCCGTCCTTGGCTTTTACATGAAAGCGCGGCTCGTCCACCACACGCAGGTCAGTCCCTGCCTCGCAGATGATGACTTCATCGCCCCACACGTCGGTCTCTAATGTTCCTTCGACGTGGCATTTTACTTGCGCCTGCCCCGTCGTTGCAACGAGGGCGAGCAGGATAGTGATGATGGTTTGCTTGTTCATTGATTGTTTTGTTGTGATAGTTTTCTATTCAAGTCAAAATCCTTTATCATGTCCTCGGCACTCTTGATCATCTCCTTGAGTTTATCCGTCGGTTTCTCCTCCTTGCGGGCGAGGTCAAGGAACTGGCGATAATATGATTCTGCCTGCTTGCCGTCTTTGAGGAGATAGGCGTAGGCATTCGCAATATTATAATAGGTGGCGATGGAGGTTGGGTTATAGGTGAGATGTTCCTTCCACGCTGTGACGGCCTCGTCGTAATGCTGTGTCAGATAGTAGCCCTCGCCCTGCGAGAGTGTAATGGCCTTCATGATAGTGGTATCAGGTCGCATGAGTTGTTTGGCAAGGTCGAGATAGCCAAGCCCCTCGGGATAGCGCTTTGTATCGACGCAGACCACTCCAAGACGGTAGGCGCAGCCGTAGTGCTGCATGCCACTCATCAGGAAAGCCAACTGTAGATAGTGGTAGGCTTGTTCCAAGTCTTCGATCTGAGCATAGCACATACCTGCGGAATACAAGGTGTTGAAAGTAGAGTCACCCTGCTCCAGCAGTCGATCGTATAACTTGGCGGCCGCTGTAAAATCACGATTGATGAACCATGCATCGGCCAGTGCCCTGTTCACGAGGATATTGGTGGAATCCCTCTGGCTGTATATTAGTCCATGGACAATACCATTCTGCGGTTGTTGGGCTTTGACATGTGCGAGTATGAGATTAGCAACTATCTCGCCATCCATAGGATAACGGTAATTCAGCTGACTGGCCCAGTAGATAAAGGAGTCGTTGTCGCCCTGTTTCTGATAGCTGAAGCATAGCTGGCGGAAGGCATCGTGGGAGAGGCTGTCCTCAGGTACCAGTTTCAGGAGATTGGCAGTCTCGCGATAGTTGCCACGCTTTTAATGGCAATTTGCGAGTTTCATCTGAACCATGCAGTCCACTATCGAACTGTTTTCAGCAGATTGCTTCAGATGCTCAATAATCTCATCCTGTTTCTCCTCAGGCAGTTCATCAAACTTGTCAAGAGGAAGGTCATGCTGTTCTACAGCCTGCTGCTGACTTCGGCTTTTTGCAATGGCATACGCCTCTTGATAATACTTCAGCGCCTCAAAGGTGTTATACTGCCGCATGCAACTGTCGCCAGCCTGTACAAATAACAGCAAAGAATCCGCTTTAACTTCTGCTGTCTTTGTCTTGGCTAGTCCCGCCATTGTGACGAGAGCGAGGAGGATGGTAATGATAGTTTGCCTCTTCATAATTTGTCATTCTATAGAAACATCGCGGATGACGAAAGCACCATCGCCGTCGCCCTCTATGAAGTCGAAAGTAGCGGGGATGGTGTCGAACGGTTCGAAGGTAAGTGTGAAGTCGATATAGTAAGTGTTGCCTAAAAACTCGTTTGTAGATTCGGAGGCTTTCACCTGAGTATAGTTGTTCTCATCGAGTTTGATGCCATCGGCTGTTGTTAGTTTGTATTTCTTGCCATTAGCGTTAAGATAGGAGTCTTTGGCGATACGGAACCAGTAATCCTTATGGCCATAATAGCGGAAACTGATAGTGGTTCCATCAACTTTGGTTTCGACTTTCCGGATGGCGAACTGGAGATTGGAACTGTTGTCCTGCTTAGGCCCATTGAGGGCTTCAGCCATACCCAGGAAATATCCAGGCTGATAGCCCACTGCCTTCCAGACGATGCGCTTATCAGGCGAAATCATTACATAATAAGGGATGGCACCCACATCACAGTATCGGCTACTAATGTCCTTCATGGCGTTGTTCCAGTTTTTCCCAACGATGCGTTTGCTGAATTCATGCTTCTGCCACTCAGATAGTTTGTTCTGATTGATAGCGACGATTTCCAGTTTATCCTTCATTTTCTCGTAGACCTCTCTCATCTCAGGCTCAGACATCATGCAAGGACCACAACCGATGCCCCAGAAGTCGAGCAATACGTATTTGTCATTGGAAAAGGTTTCAAATAGATGGTGTTTCTGTCCTTGCATATCAAGGAGTTCGGCATCAATAGCTTCATCACCCACCTGCAAAAGTCGTGGTGGATAGACATAGTT
Organism: Bacteroidaceae bacterium; assembly: GCA_017469685.1. Classification (GTDB taxonomy): domain Bacteria; phylum Bacteroidota; class Bacteroidia; order Bacteroidales; family Bacteroidaceae; genus Physcousia. The sequence goes on from JAFUFW010000049.1 coordinate 3,561, forward strand.
GTGAATCTCTGCCAGTTGCTCCTCAAATCCTTTAGGAGCCCGTGCGACAATTGTCTTTTCCAGTTGCTTTAACTGCTCCATGTGTGGGAAGTTTGGAGTGTTCTTTGCCGTCATGGATATGCCCCATAGTGCACGGATCGTAGCTGCGTCCACAGGCAGTGAGGGCAGGATGTCCATTCGTTGCTTCATCCACTTCATTTCGACGATTTCTCTCTCTTCCCAAGGCTTTTTATCCAAATCCATCTGCATTAATTCCGTTACCACGTCACGGCAATACTCCGTTATACGGCTCTGAGTCTGCTGTTCTGACAAAGGGCTTTCCACTTTCCATAAAGGGTAGAAGCAGTCATTGCCTGTCAATTTCACAGTCACACCGGGACGTAGGAAGAGGGTTAAATTAAAATTGGGACAACCTTCACCCATTAAACCGAGAAAACCTTCGGTTAGTTCCTCTACGGGTAGAGTGAAGGCGAACCGTCCAGCTTGGACTGTATCTACAACATTCCCAATAGTGCCTGTTCCGGCCAGTACCAACGTGCCGTCTTTAAGTGCGGGTGAATAACCAGTGACAGTTGCTGTCTTTGTCTGTGCCTGCCCCGCCATTGTGACGAGGGCGAGCATCATCGTAATAATTGATTTCTTGTTCATATTCGTTTCGTTTAATTTTCTGCAAAGTTATGAAAGAATATGCAGGTTACTCCACGGAAAAACCATAAACTGTGCGCCAAGAGTGAAAGTCTAAAACTATTTTAAGAATTTCATGTGTTTTGGGGCACATAATTGGCTCGCGTTTCTCTAATCCTTGCATATATGTCATCCTATTCCACCTTCAGTTTCTCCTTTCCTTTGTACTTCGTCATGTCGCTGACGATGACCTGCTCGCTAGATTCTAAGCCGCTGATGACCTCGATATAGTCATAGTTACACTCGCCGAGGCGGACTTGGCGGGGATGGAGCATGTTGCCGTCGAGGACGAAGAGGGTGTAGTCGCCGGGGCCGCTGTAGAAGGAGCCGTTGCGGATGCGGAGCACGTCGTCCTTGATGCTGGTGATGACGAAGACCTCGATGCGGAGGCCGGAGCGGAGGCGCGGGTGCGACATGTTGTCGGGCACGACGGTGAAGGTGATGGCACCGCTCTGGCTCAGGGGCGTGACGGTGTTGATAATGCCCGTCAGACGCTCCTTGCCGATTCGCAGGATGACCTGACCGCCGACGCGGACGCGCTCGCTGTGGCTGTCGGAGATTTCACACTCGGCCTTGAAGTGGCTCAGGTCGCTGACCACGGCAATCTTCTGCCCAGCGCCGATGGTGCTGCCGACCTCGCTGTTGATGTAGGTGAGCGTGGCGCGGCGCGGCGAGCGTATCTTGGCATCGTCGAGGGTGCGGCGCTTCTCGTCGAGTCCCTTCTCGAAGATACCATTCTGTAGTTGCTGCATACGGAGGTCGGCTTGGCGCACACGCTGCTCGTTCTGGTACTGCTGGCGCAGTTGCGAGAGTTGCATCTGGGCGGTCTTTAAGGTCGTCTCGGCCTGGCGCACACGGTCGCGGGTGCCGGATCCGAGGCTGTCGAGGTAGAGTTCGTTGCGCAGCTGGGCTTCGAGTTGCGAGAGTTCCATCTCCTTCACCTCAATCTGCATCCGGCGGTCGGAGAGCTGTGTCTCTACGTTGGCCTTCAGCTGGGCGGTCTGCTGACGGCGAATCTCGCGCTCGTCGAGGGCCTTGGAATAGTCGGTCTCAGCGGATTGCAAGTCGAGGCGCAGCAGGGGCGTGCCGACGTCCACGCTGTCGCCGCTATGGGCATAGACCTCAAGAATCTTCGAGCTGATGGGCGACACGATGATTTCCTCGAAGGCGGGGACGATGCGCCCCGTGGCCGAGACGCTGACGTCGATGGTGCCGCGGTCCACCTCGGAGATGATGAGTGCCTTGCGGTCGAGTGTCGGTATCATCTGTGTGCCGAGCCAGGCACCTGCGCCGAGCACCGCTACTGCGATGGCAACGGCCACGGCAGCGCGACGGAATTTGCGTCGGCGTTGTTCACTGACAGGTATCGCCCTGTCCATCGTTTGATTGTCGTTCTTCATATATCTAATGTTCAATGTTCAATGAGACGTTCTACGTCTGCCGTGAGTTCGCAGCCACGCTCGAAGTCCCAAAGGGCGATGCTGCGTAGCTGATAGTAATAGTACCAGTAGTTGAAGAGCTGCTGGATGCGGTTCTGGCGGGCCTGGTCCTTGGACTTTTGCGCATCAGAGAGTTCGAGGGTCGAGATGCTGCCAATCTTGAACGTCTCGACGTTGGTGTGGTAGCGGCGGCGGGCGATGGTGTCGGCCTCGCAGGCGATGCGCAGTTGTTCGGCCTGGTTGTTGAACTGCTCGGTCAGGATAAAAATGTCCTGACGGAAGTCCTGTGCCTGCTGCCGAAGTTGGCCCTGGATGATGTCGCGGTTCGACTCGGCCATCCGTCGCTGTCCCTTGCGCTTGCCCCAGTCGAGCAGCGGCACGGTGATGCCCACCGAGACCACCTCGTTGCTCAGCAGGTTGCGGTAGGCACTGTTCATGTTGTCGCCCGTGCCGGTGTAGCCCAGTTGGGCGTAGAGGTTGATGCTCTGGCGGTTGGCGCGAGCCGAGGCCACGGCGTAGTCGGCCTCCATCTGGCGACGGCGCATGGTGGTGGCGAGGGCGTTGTTCTGAAGGGCGTGATTCAGCACGTTGTCATAGTCGAGGCGCACCTGAGGCACATCCTCAGGCACTACCGGCTCTATGTCTGCTTCCACGTCGAGGAACGATCGGAGGGCGAACTGGCGGGCCTGACGGGTACTCTCGCTGTTGGTCAGGGCACTGCGGGCGGTGAGCACGTCGAGGCGCAGTTGCAGCACGTCGTTCTCGCTGATGGTGCCCATGCGGCGCTTGGCCTGCGCCACCTCGTAGAGTTTCTCGGCGGTCTGCAGGTTCTGGCGGGCGATGTTCACCTGTTCGCCGGCCAGCAGCAGACCGAAATAGAGGCTGATGGCCTGCATGGCCACCTGCTCCGTCTCGGTGAGGAATCGCGCCTGCGCCTCGCGGTAGCGCAGCGGCTCTATGCGGCGGTTCCACTTCAGGTGGTTCACGCTGAAGAGGGGCTGCGAGAGGGTGACGGCCACGGGCAGCGACATGAACTGATTGCCCGACCCGCCGCTGCCCGACTGGTGCAGATAGTCGAGCGACGACTCTACGCTGAGCGTGCCGCCCGTGGGCCACAGTTTCTGCGTGATGTTCACCGCGCCGTCCAGTCCGAGGTAGTCGTTGCGCACGAACGACAGCGAACCGTCGGCCTGCTGGTACGAACTGTAGCGCTTGTTCCACGACGGAGCGGTGCCCTGTAGCGACACCTCGGGCAGCAGGTCGGCCCGGTAGCTGCGCCACTGCCAGTAGGCCGACCGCAGTTCGCCTAAGGCTACCGCTGCATCGATGCTCTGGCGGCGCGCCATCATGATGCAGTCGTCGAGTGAGAGGCGCAGCGTGTCCTCATGAGCCCAACCTATCAGTGGCAACAAGGCGAGGAACAAAAGATAGTGTCGTTTCATAAATCTGTTTTCTCCTTTTGAATTTTTAATTCCAAAGTTTGGGATGTACATTGCAAAGTTTGCAACATGCATCCCAAACTTTGCAATATAAAATATACCTTGATGAAAATACATTTATATTACTCATGCCGCAAAGCTTCTACGGGACGTTTATACATAGCTATAAGGGTAGGTACCACCATGCCGAGGGTGACGATGGCGAGAAGCAAAAGGTACTGGATGGAGGATACAATGAGGAAATGAGGCCAGAACTGCGACACCCAGTCGGTCTCGCGGCCGGAGCCGCCGTAGGCGTTGCCATCTGAGAGCACATCCCAGTGGATGGCAACTTGAAACCAGACAAGACAGCCCGTGAAGACGGCAAGAGCGGTAAGGACGGCCGCCTCGCCCCATATCTGTAGGAAGATGTCGCGCCGCTTGGCGCCGAAGCTGCGCATGATGCCGATGTCCTCTGTGCGCTTGCGTATCTGCAGCCAGAAGGTGCCCAGTGTGCCCAGCACGACGATGATGCCGAAGAGAACAAGGGGGACCGTGGCCAGCGTGGTGTACATCGTGTAGTCGTGGGCCACCTGCTTGTCGTAGTGCTGTTGATAGGTTTCGAGACTGCCTAAAACGCAGATGCCGGCGCCGAAGTCGTTGGTCAGCGTAGGCGTGAGCTGCTTTACGAAGATCTTGGCATCAGCATCGGGTTTCAGCCGCACGAGCAGTTGGCAGTAGGCACTGGCCCCGCTGCCGGGATTGGGGAAGAAGACCACATAGGGGTATCGCTCGTTGGGCGCACCCTTCACGTCCTCCACCACGCCAGCTATGGTGTGGTAGCCAACCACACCGTGGACGATTTCTCCTCCTTCATAGCGGGTGTCCACCATCGCCACGCGCTTGCCCATCACATGGTCGTGGCCGAAGAGCATCTGCGCCACGCTGCGGGTCATGACGATGCCGTCGGGCGCAATCTGCCGTGACAGCGTCTCGGCATCGGGACTGCCCTCAATGGCGCGTAGCCCCTGGGTCTCGAAGAAATGTTCGTTCTGGTAGTAGAAGAACTGCGAGAAGCCGATGGTACGCGTGGTGTCATCGGCTAGGGCCAGCGTGCGCCAGTTGTAGAAACGAAGGTTGGCCCCCAGATAGTCGGGCGTGAGGCAGACGGATGCCACTTCGGGCATGGTGGCCAGCTTGTCGCGGATGACATAGACCCCACGGGCCTCTTCCTCGGTGATGTCTTGCCCCTCAGAGGCACTCTCACTGCGGACGATGCCCAACTGGCCCACGCAGAGGTGGTCTTTCTCAAACTCGCCTGCCGGTATGCAGAAATGGGTGGCATAGAAAGTGACGGTGAGGAAGTCGACAATGAACCAACTCAGGCAGGAGATGATGGCTATCTCGGCAAATATCCAGCCGTTCTGTTTTTTGCGAGTCCACAGACTCTTCAGTATTATGCTCATCTTTTCTGGTTTAATGATTCAACAATAGGTTTGCGCAGCGACGACCAGGCAGGAATGAGGGCCGCCATGAAATTGAGCACGGCGCAGCAGACGAAGGCAATGAGGAACAGCGTCGGCGTGAAGAACATGTCAAGCTGAAGCGACACGCTGTTGATGGGATCGTACTCGCGCTCGAACAGTGTGAGGAACATGGTATTGCTGCACATGGCGCTGATGAAGAGCCACGAGAGCGCATAGCCCGCGATGCCGCCCAGGAGCGTCAGCACGAGGTTCTCATGGATGACCTCACTGAGCAGCGTCCGGCGCTTGGCGCCGAAAGCCTTGCGGATGCCCATCTCGGCAATGCGCGCCTCCATCTGGTTCGACACTAGGCCGCTCAGGTTGATGGCTGGCAGCAGCAGGAGCAGCAACATGAGCAGGGCGGGATATTGCAGGTTGTACAGCATGTCGCCCGTGGACATATCGTAAGATTCTTCAAAGTTGAGCGTCCTGGCCCAGTGCATCTGTGCGTCAATGCTAAACTCGTAGTCCCTGCCCGTTGCCTGTCGCAGCATCGAGAGGTATTTTGCACGGTAGGGTTCCAGTTCGTCCTTCAGCATCTGGTAAGTGCAGCCCTCCTTCAGCAGTACCGTCACCTCCAGACCGCCAGCATAGCTCACGTCCCGGCTCTGCCAGTGGCTGCGCGAGTCATTCACGGTATAGGGCAGGTAGACATCGGCCGAGGAGTTGACCAATAGCGGACTCACCTCCCTGACAACGCCTACAACGCGATAGGGCAGGTAGTTGAGGAGCAACTGGCGGCCTGCCACCTGCTCCGTCGTTCCAAACACCCGGCGGGCCAGCACGTCGGTGATAACGATGCACTTCTCGGCATGCTGCAGTTGTTCATCGGTGTAGGGCCTGCCGCTGACAAACTGGAAGTCGTAGAGGCGGTAGAAGTTGGCATCGGTGAACTTCATCGTCACCGGCACCTCCTGCTTGCCCAGCTCCTCGCAGGCCGTGAAGCGATAGACATAGCTGTTGTCCATGTTGGCACTGACCACCTCGGCACACTTCAGGTGGCTGAACAGTTCCTCAACGGCAAGGGGAGAATAGCCGGAGTAACCCACGAATGCTCCCTTGTCGTTCTTGAAGTAGCTTTTCAAGTACACCGTGCGGTCGCGGTGCTCCTCAGGATAGATATTGCTGATGCGGATGTGCAGGATGAGCGCCACCACCATTGCCGAGGCGATGGCCACCGCTGTGCCCGCGACGTAGATAGCGGAGAAGAGCTTGTCTTCGCGGATGAGTGCAAAGGCGTGTCGTATGATCTTAATCATTCGTGTAATTCGTGAAATTCGTGGTCGAAAATAATCTGTGGTTCTTTTATCACTGTATCTGCCGTCCGTCGAGGAACTTGATGATGCGGTCGGTCTGCTGGGCCTGCTGCTCGTTGTGGGTCACCATGACGATGGTGCGGCCGTCCTCGCGGTTCAGGCGGTGGAGCAGTTCCATGATCTCCGCACCCATCTTCGAGTCGAGGTTACCCGTTGGCTCGTCGGCCAGCAGGATTTCGGGGTTGCCGATGATGGCGCGGGCGATGGCCACGCGCTGGCACTGTCCGCCGGAGAGCTGCGTGGGGCGGTGCTTCATTCGGTGAGAGAGGCCGACGCGCTCGATGACCTCCTTGGCCAGTCGGATGCGCTCGCCGCTGCGCACGCCACGGTAGATGAGCGGCAGCTGCACGTTGTCGAGGACGTTGAGCGTCGGGATGAGGTGGAACGACTGGAAGACGAAGCCCAGCGTCTTGTTGCGCAGTTCAGCGAGGCGGTTGTCGCTCAGTTTCGGGTCTATCTTCTTGCCGCACAGCTCAATCTCGCCGCTCGTTGGCTCGTCAAGCAGTCCCATGATGTTGAGCAGCGTCGACTTGCCGCAGCCCGACGGCCCCATGATGCTCAGGAACTCGCCCTTGCGCACTTCGAGGTTCACATTCTCCAACGCCTGTGTCTCCACTTCGTCGGTACGGTAGATTTTGTTGATGCCCGTTAGTTTAATCACTGTTTCCATTGTTCTTTTGTTTATTATGTTTATTATGTTTATTTATTCTATCTTATTCATCCCTTAGTGCGTTGGTAATCTTCGTCTTGATAATCTTCACGGCGGGGATGGCGGTACCGATGAGGACAGTACATAATATAATAATGTACACGACGGAGGAAACCACGAGGAAGTGGGGCCAGAAGTAATCGACCCACGTCTTGTCGGTGGGCACGTCGATGATGTTATTCATATAGAGCGTCTCGCAGTGTTCTTTACCATATTCCACCGTGAGGCCACTATAGGCGTAATTGAGATAGATGACGAGTCCCACGGCGACGGCTGCGGTGGCCAGCAGGGCGTTACGCCAAAGGAAATCCCAAAGAACACGCCAACGGGTGGCTCCGAAAGCACGGCGCACACCGCACTCCTCCGTATGGCGCTTGGCGTGGAGCCACACGGTGCCGATAACAGCCAGCATCAGATTGATAAGGAAGAACAGGGCGAGAGCCAGACTGCGGTTCACCTCCTGCGTGCGGCCCTCGTCGAGTTCCTGCTGCTCCAAATGCTCTTCAAATGTCATCAGGCGTCTGATGCGGTTGAAGCCCGTCTGACAATTGTTGATGAGTTCGCGCCCATGTTCCTCTACGAAGCGTTGGGCATCCATCCCCTCCTTCAGTCGGATTACGTAGCGGCATTCGGTTTTGCTCAGGCTGTCGGATCTGATGATTAGCGACTGCAAGGTATTATTCATCGACTTGCGGAAGTCTTCCACCACGCCTACCACCGTCACGACGATGTCGGGGTCACCATAGCAGATGGTAATCTTGCGCCCCAACACGTCGGTGCTCCCGAAGAGCGCCATAGCACCAGAGCGCGTCAGCACTGCCTGCCGGTCACGCTTCTGTAGGTGCGAGAGCTGTTCAGCCGAGGGGCTGCCGGGCAAAGGCTTCAACCCGTAGGTCTCGAAGAAACGAGAGTCGGGTACGAAGCGGATAGCCGCCAGCCAGAGCGTATCCTTGTCGATGCGACACGGTGAGTAGCCATGACTCGTAAAACCGATGGAGCCGTATTCCTCGTCGTAGAGATAGGCCGACGCCACACCATCCACAGCCGTCAGCTGGCGCAGCATCTGCTGGCGGCGCTCCTCAGTAGGGTTGTAAGGGTCACTCCTGTCCTCTTCGCTGGCATCCTCGTCCCACGCGCCGACGGTCGTTTCGGCATAGAGCAGCTTGTCCGTATCGAAACCGAGCGTCCGACAGCGATAATAGAGGTTCACGACAGCGGGGTCGAACACCGCCCAGGCCACAACGGTGATAACCACCAGTTCAACGAACAGCCAGATTGTGGCCTTGTTTGCGAATATTTCTTTCAGTTGTTTCATCTTTTCTCCATCATTGATTCTACAATCGGTTTCCGCAGGCTCCACCATGCAGGGATGACGGCGGCCAGCAGGTTAAGCACGAGTATCGCCCCAAAGGCTCCAATGAACAGTGAGGGGGCAAAGAGCATCTCGCCCTCAACAATGGGAGCCGTGCTAAGCGTGCTGTTGTCGAAGAACATGCCGAGTATCTCCCTTCGCAAACCGTAGATGGCAAGCCACGAGAGCACGAGGCCGATAATGCCTCCGATAGTCGTCAGTACCAGGTTCTCAGCTATCACTTGGTTCAGTAGCGTTGTGCGTCTGGCGCCAAAGGTCTTGCGCACGGCCATCTCCGCCGAGCGTCGCTCCATACGTCCAGCCACGATACCGCAGAGGTTCAGAGCCGGCACGAAGAGTAGCACGAACAGGATGCCCGCGTAGTGCATGACCAATTGCCACCCCGTAACCACCCCGAACACATTGTCGCGGTTCTCGGTACGGAGCACGTGCATCGGATGCGTCTCCAGGCCCTTGGTCAGCACCACTTTCGTCTTCACGCCTTCGCCGAAATAGAAATTGTTCAGCAACTCATCTTTCGACTGGGTGAGACGATTGGCTATGCCGTCGATCTCTTCCTTCAACGCCTGCAGGTGCTCGTCGTCCTTTACCGTGGCTACAATGGAATAAAGTCCGGCATAGACCGACCCAGCACGCACCTCCACCAGTGTGTAGGGCATGATGATGTCGGCATAGCTGTCGGGGGTGAGCTGGCTACCGCTGCGCACCACGCCTATGATGCGCAAGTCTTCTTCATGCTCCATCACTAATGTCTGCCCCACGGCATCCACACCCTTGCCAAACAGCCGCTCGGCCAGTGCATCGGTGATGACGCATACCGCATCTTTCCCCTCCACCTCCTTCCGGGTGAATGGTCTGCCGCTCACGAAGTCGTAAGCATAGATTTTGAAGAAGTCGGCACTGGTGCGGTTGCGGATGACATCCACGAAGTCATTCTTCCCGCGAACAATGGAGGCCTGGCAACGGCCTTCTGCCTTTCCCGTTCCTGCCGCCAAGAGCGTGGGCGAACAATACTCGATGTTCTTGCTCTGCAGGAACCATTCCTCAAAAGCTTTGTCGCCGAAGTAGCATCGTCCAGCGCCACGGTTCTCTGCCTCTATGTAAATGCCTTCAAAGTAAGCAGTACGTGCGCGGTTGCGCTCGGGATAGATGGGTGCCAACTTGATGTAATACACTACGGCCATCACCATCGTAAAGGCAATAGCCAATGCCGTTCCCAGAATGTAGATGCTGGAGAACAGCTTTTCCTCGCGCATCATGGCGAGGGCTTGTTTCAAATATCTCATATCATTTACGATAATTATCTGTCAATATACAATACAATATCCGTGCCAAACCCGTAACTTACTGATAATCAGCAATGGCATAAAATAAAGTGTCCATTTCTGGACACTCATGGTGTCCGGAAATGGACAATCTAATATGTATTTCTCGTAGTTGTTTCTTTCAGAATCCCGGTTCTGCATCGCCATGCAGGAAGGTAATCCATCCATCCTTGTCTTTGAAGTAAAATCCTTCGAA
>JAFUFW010000050.1 GCA_017469685.1 Bacteroidaceae bacterium
GACCATATAGCACTGGCTAATGCGCTGCAACGAGTGCTGAAAGGAAGCGAAGGCAGAGAAGAGCGCATTGCTCTCTCTCGGCGGTATATTAAGAGGTTTGAGGGCAACGACGTGGCATCTCAGGTGCTGGAAATCTATGAAAAGCTTATGGGCTGAGCGTTGTCAGCGACTTAATGTAATGGTTTTTCGATTGTAGGAAACTATAGTAAACAAATATAAAATCAAAGAATTTATGGAGCATAACATAAAAATACGTTGCCGCGATAATGGCAAAACCATAGAAGCTCAAGGCGGATGCACGCTCGAAGAGATATACAGCATGTCGGGAATAAGCATGGAACATGGTCCGATATGCGCCAAAGTAAACAATAGGGTAGAGGGGATGCACTATCGTTGCTACAACGATCGCGATGTTGATTTCCTCGATCTCACCTCGGCTTCGGGGCATCGCACATACACACGTTCGGTGTTTTTCATTCTTTGTAAGGCTGTTCACGACATCTACGACAATGCAAATGTAACTATCAACATACCCGTTTCAAACGGATATTTTTGCCAGCTTGACATTGGTAGAAAGGTTACAGACAGCGATGTAGACACTATTCGCCAGCGCATGCAGGAGATAATAGACGCAGCCATGCCGATACATCATCACCACTGTGCCACTGAAGAGGCAATAGAGATATTCGAAAAGCGCAAGTCGTTTTCAAAAGTTAAGCTGCTCAAGAGCATAGGAACGCTATACACTACTTACTACACCATTGGCGATTATCCTGATTATTACTATGGCGCAATGCTCACCAACACGTCGCAAGTGAAGCTTTTCGGGCTGGAACACTATTTCGACGGATTGCTGCTGCGCGTTCCTTCGCGCTCTAATCCTGCCGAACTCGATGAAGCCATACGTCAGGGAGCATCGGTGACTGTGGTGATTGACTATGCGTTGCTCAACTGTTCGGAGGAGGAACTCACCCTGCTGCATCAACGCTTTCCCGCCATACCGTTTGTCCTCTTCAGCGACCAGCTGAGCCGCGACTTCCTGCGTCGCATGCTCCTGCCGGACAAGGCCTTCAGCGTCGTACTGAAAGATTCGCCGCTCAATGAGATTCACGACTGCCTTGCCGATGCCGTTGCACGACGCCAATACATCTGCCCCCGCATCCTCAGTCTCATAGAAAGCCAGGAGCGCCAGGACACCGAGCGCTCGCCGCTGACAGCCACCGAACGCGAGATTCTCAAATCGATGAGCCTCGGGCACAGCACCAAGGAAATAGCTGCCGAACGCTTCCTCTCGGTTTACACCGTGATGACCCACCGCAAGAATATCTTTCGGAAACTACGTGTCAACAACGCGCAGGAGGCCATCCGATATGCCCTGCGTGCCGGCATCGTAGATCCTCTGGAATACTACATATAACGGACTCAACTCTCGCAAGCTCCAGTATCGTTAGGTATCAGGTTGTCAGGTCGCTCTTCCGCTCGGCTATGCCGCTTCGCTTGTCGAAGTAATCGGCCATCCGCTTCGAGGGCGTTTTTTTGCTCGTACACCAGAGAAAAAATTTTCTCTCACGTGGGCGGAAAAAAGTTTAATGTTTATAGTTTATAGTGTAAAGTCAGTTTTGAAGTTGAAAGTAGTAAGAATCCCTCGCTCGGCTTCGCCGCTTCGCCTTTAGTGCGAAGAACACCTGCTGCGGCAGGCAGAAGCGACCAAAGGTCGAGCGCGCCTTTAGTACGAAGAATTACTGAAAAGCGTTACCCCTAAATAACTTCACTCGAGTGAAATCATCGTTTGACTCGAGTGAAACGACGATTTGACTCGAGTCAAGTGTTTGGGGGGATCCAGCCATTGTTGTTTAACCAGGCAGCCCCCGTTCCCATTACCCAAGCCCTAAAGCCGTACCAACCTTGGGTGGGGTTCCATTGAAATCGAGAAATGGCGAGACAAGCCACTTTTTGCCGTTTTAGGATGTAAAATAAGCCGTTTTTTGTCACTTTCTGCCCCGTGGAAAATAAACTTTTCCACCCCATCCCTTACTAATAATTTATGCAACTCTCTATTACATAGTGAATTATAACAAAAATTCCTCAAAAAAGAATTCCACCGGGCACCCGATTGCCGTATAAGAAAATAGCCTTATCTTTGCAGCGAGAACCAACAACACGAGTGTTATGAACCGCTTCAAAATGATATTTTTGAGTCCCCGCAGTCCACATGACAGCGTTTTATTGCACACACGTACAATAAATATAATGATGCAAGGCAACGAGAAGAAATATAATCCCAAAAGACCAGATCTGTACCACATGAAACGGACATTGTTACTATTGTGGCTCACGATGGCCACGCTGTGCGCCAGCGCACAATTCAAGATGACGGTGACAGCCGGCATCAAGGACTGCTTCGCAGGAGAGCCCAGGTTTGTGTCGTACAACCTCGAGGACGTCTGCCAGAGTCTGGGCGTAGAGCCGGAGGAGTTCGGCCATATCCTGGAGGTATGGCTCGATCCATACCGGACGGCCAACTGGCCCGGCGAGTACTCCAAGTATGATTCCAAGAAATACATGTACCTGATAACCGGGGACGGGAAACAGGTGGTGGGACAGCAGCACAGGCTGTTCTACCTCAGGAGCGACGGCGGAGTGGCACAGACGGACGAGGGGTACTGGGAATGCGTAATCTCCATAGACCGGAGGCGAAACAGACTGAACTTCGGATTCACTCCCACATGTGACTACAGCAACGCGTACGGCCCCAACGGCAGCATCGGACTGATGCCCAAAGCGGGGGACACATACCACTACACCTTTGGCGTCAGGAACCTGGACAAGCAGGCCACCTTCGACATCACGATCAACATGGTAGAGGGCTTGGGCGGCAACACCGTCCCGCTGACATCGCTCGAAAAGGTGGGCGAGCAGGAGGTACGGCTGAAATACCAGGACATGAAGAACACCTTCAAGACGTATCTGGACCTGGAGGATATTGCAAAGTCCTTTGGCGGCAACGTGAAGGGCGGCAACCTGTGCCTGTGCCTCGTGACGGATCCCGGACAGAAGATAATCACCGACCGATATACCTTCCAGCGGGATGTCTGGGCAACGCTGGACGAGACGATGACAGAAAACAGCAGAGGCCCGAGGGGCATGCAGCTGATCTACATCCCCGCATCCGGCGAACTGAATCTGTACCCCTTGAACTATGGAGCAGGCTTCAAGGAAGGCGAACACGTGGCGGGCTCACTCTATCTGGTGAACGACGGGAAATACTATGAACTGAAGGTGGACGAACAGATAGGGGATCCGAACCAGCATGCCAGGAATCTGGCCGTGCTGGACGACGCAGAGTCGTGCGGCTCGTTCTCGCGCAGCCTGACGGTGAGTCCGGAGAAAAGGGATGACATGCACGCCGAGGCGAGGACATCCCTAAGCCTGCCCGTGCTGGCCAAGGCACTGGGGGC
>JAFUFW010000051.1 GCA_017469685.1 Bacteroidaceae bacterium
AGCAGCACCTTGAATTTCGTTACTTTCATCATGCTCTGAATTTTGTTGCAAAATTAAAAAATCCAAGAGCATCCCCTGCTATGCAAAACATGCCAGAACATATATATTATTCCGAACCGTCGGAAATCTCGTACAGAATACCCGATTTTACACAGATTACCCAAACAAACAGTAGGTAACACTTTGGTAACGGAACGGGCTCCATATTTGTCCACACTTGCAAATCATCCAAAAGCGAAAACAATCGCTAATCGGTTAATCTACAAGCAATTATAGCAATTCTGTCGTAACGACTTCATCATTCTCAACACCGTTGTTTTTGCCCAAATTAGTATAACTTGGATATGATTCTCTCGGTTGGCTATCGGGTAAACTCGAAGAATGCCATCGCATTTCGGCGTTGGTCATCTTCGGTACTCAAGCATTACATCGTACAAGGGTATGCCGTCAACGAACGTCGTGCACAGGAGCACTATGCGGAGTTGCGCCAGCTGGTGCAGATCCTGGGGCGCACCATCAGCAGCCAGAAGGAACTGACGACAGAAGAGGGGCGCCATGCTTCTTTATCTTGTCACCAAGAACCACTCGTTCAGCGATGGCAACAAACGCATTGCAGCAACCCTCTTCCTCTGGTTCCTCAACCAGAATGGCATCCTCTACAATGCAGATGGAACCAAGCGCATTGCCGACAACACCCTCGTGGCTCTCACGCTGATGATAGCAGAGAGCAAAACTGAGGAAAAAGATGTGATGGTAAAGGTAGTCGTGAACCTGATTAACCGGCAAAATTAAGGATAGGAAGAATGAAGAAAACAATGGTCATCATCGTCCTGCTCGTCTTCGTCGCTATCGTGGGGCAGGCGCAAATGAAATCCGGTCTTGACCTCTGCCTGAGAGATGAGGCGACGGGAGAATGGCTCATCGGGCTGTTTGATGAGTTTGCCATCTATGACTGCGAGTATTGGGGCTATGCGGAGACAGGGAAAGACCGCTTTGTGCTGACTAAGGATGGACAGCGCAAGGATGTACGCCTGAAAAGGAATGCCATTATCATTGACGGCGTGAAACACAAGACATCGCAGCTCACCTCGAAGTATATCCCCGACTATCCCGTGGCGGACGAAATGGCTTTCGACGGTGCTTGGCTCGATAGTGAGCAGGACGCCACCTTGCGCGTTGTCCATAGAAGCGGAAAGGCTGGCATCCAAACGATAACGAATTCCCACCATATAGTAAAAAACGACGTGAAAAGCTACGCCGCTATGAGTGACTCCTTAGGACGCTATGAGGCTCGTGTTCTACTCATAGGTCAGACAGGCTCCATGCTTTTCACCAATGCCACACAACATATCTATCACTTAGGCAACTGGGCGTGGATTCCATACGTCATCGGACCAAGTGACAAACTGCTGTTCTTTGTCGATGACTTTGAAGGACGCATCTATGTGATGGGAAAGTCGGCCCGCATGACTAACGAGTTCTTGAACTACCCGATGTATGGCAACAGCATGGACTACGACGAGCGCAAACAGATGGACTTCACGACGTTTATCAACAAATATAACGACAAAGAACGTCTGCTATTGCAACATCGTGACTCCGTTCTTGCCGCCCACCCGCTGCTCTCCAAACGCTATAAGGACTATACCGCAGGGATGATGATGTCGTTCTTTGCCCATGATTTGGGGCAGTTGCACTTCAATCGTGGCAAGGTGAAACGCGAGGAAGTCATTGGCGAGGCGAAGCGGCGCAACCTCTTCAACATCAATGTACCCTATATGGTGCTGGAACGCTACGACTTTTTTCTGGATGATATTTGTAATGCGGCCATCCAAAACTATTGCAGGATTGGCAGCGGCGTACCCTTCTTGCACCACATCTTGCAGAAGGCACACGACGGACGGTTGAAACTCTCGAATGATGAAATCAACCTCATCCAAAGTGAGTTACCCGCCGAAGCTACCATTGAAATACCCAGACAAGAACTGCTTGACTCTGCTGGCATTTGGATTGAAGGCTTTTACCTCACCGATACGTTAAATGTAATGTTTGGTAACCGCCCAGAACTCTTCAACGAGATACTTACGTACTACCAGCAACGGCGTTTAGCGGCACTCGACTCTCTCGGCCTGCCACCCCTGCTGCGCGAAATAGCCATCGCCCGTATGATGGCGGACAAGACAACCCACGACGTAAAACCGATGGAAGACTTTCAGTTGCAGGCATTGCACGAGAATGTGCATCAGCCCTATCTCTTGGGCGAAGTGCTAAGGCTCAACGACCAACTCATTGCCGCCCGCAAAGCAGCTGAGGCCATCGTCACCCCCGACCCGCGATCGCTGGCCGAGCTGACAGAAGGCGAGGACATCTTCAACAAAATTGTGGAACCCTACCGAGGCCACTACATCTACCTTGACGTATGGGGAACATGGTGCGCCCCCTGCAAGCAGATGATGACCTTTGTACCGCAGATGAAGGAGCAACTGAAAGACATTGACCTCGTCTATCTCTATCTCTGCAACCGCAGCAACGAAGAGTCATGGAAAACGGCCATCTCCCAGTTCCACCTGACGGGCGAGAACTGCATACATTACAATCTGCCCGACAACCAGCAGAGTGCACTCGAACGTTACATCGGTGTCGGAGGCTATCCTACCTATAAGATAGTGATGCCCAATGGAAAGCTCTTGCCCACACAGGCACCACGCCCCGACCATCCCGAGGCTATCCGCAAAATGATTGATGAAACGAAAAACAATAAATAGGAAATGAACAAGAAAGCTCGACCTTTGGTCGCTTACAAGGCAAGAACAATCATCACTGCCCTACTTGCCCTCGTCGCAAAGCCCCGCAAGAAACGGAATCGCCATCGGATAGGTGACAGGTGAGTCAAAAGTTATGGAAAAACTGCATGGTGAGAAAAAAGTTGGGATTTCTTGTTTAACTTTGCGGTGCTCGTTCGTTATATAAGTGTAATGACACAAGAAGAGTTCATATATGATGCACGCGGAGTTCGGGCAAAGGCCGTAGAGATTGCCAGACAGTTCGGATATGCACTGAACGATGCAGAGGACATCGCACAGGACGTGATGCTCAAGCTGTGGTGCCTGCACAGCAGCATCCATGACGAGGCACATCTGAAGGCTTCTGCCGTCATCACAACCAAACGCGTCTGCATCGACAAATGGCGCACGACGCATCTGCATACGGACATCAATGGAGCCTTGCCGATAGTGGACGAGGACACGCTGCATGACCATCTGGAATATGCCGAGCTGGAGCGGTGGCTGAACGAACAGATAGCCCGCCTGCCCTCCACCTCGGGGATGGTGCTGCGAATGCGCCAGCTGGAGCACAGGGAACTGAGTGAGATTGCCGGCATCTTAGGAATACGGCAGTCCTCCGTCTCCACCCTGCTCTCGCGAGCCCGCCACGAATTGTTAACCCAATTAAAGAGGAGAAAACAACAATGAACAGACAGTACGACAAACAGGATATAGCCCAACTGCTCAGCAAGTTCATGGCCGGCTCCACCAGACTGGACGAGGAGCAAGTGCTGGCAGAGTACTTCCGCACCCATGAGGTGGCCGAAGACTGGGAGGAATACAAGGAGATGTTCGCGCTGTTCGACAGCGGTGAGGTGGAGGTTGTATCGGAAGCCAAGACATCGGAACAACTTAACGACGGTGACGCCGGGAAGATGATGATGCTTCCCAGGGCTGTCAAGGAGAAGCCGAAGATTGTCGCCTTCAGATGGATTGCTGCCGTAGTCGCCAGCGTCCTCCTGCTCTTGTTGTTCCACAATAGCAGGGAGGCCGAAGACGAGAAGCCAGCCATCGCCAAGATGGAAGAACAGAGCGTCCCGCAGCCTGCAACTCAGCTCAGCGTAGAGGAAAGGCAGGAAGAGCTGCTGGCCGAGGTGCCGCCCACGCCGCAACCCGCCAAGAAGCACAGGAAGACCGTCGGGAAGCAGAGCACGGCTGTTGAGCCTGTGGCGGCAGAAGCAGAACTATCCGCAGAGACATTGCCAGTTGAGGTCATGGAAGCGTATGCGATGGTAGTGGAACCGACGCCCGACGCCTATGCCGACATTGAGGCCGAGATGCGCGACATACGGAGCCGGGGCGAGCGCCTCGAGGCCATGGTCGCCGCATTCACCCGACCCTATTGAATCCGATCTCCCGATTAGAACTGTTAACACATTAATTATATAAATAAAGATGAAACGCTATCACTTACTATTTATCCTTTATTTTTCATTCTTTGGCTTCTGCGGCGCCCAAGCCCAACCGAGCGAACGCTTGCAGACACTGGAACAGACGCTGCAGGAAATGGGTTTCGGAATGAGGCACACTCAGCGCAATGGCCGGGGCATTGAGCAGCGCTGGACATCAACCATGCATCTGTCCTTGCAGCCGCCGCGCCTCACGCCTGAGCTGTGGTCGAAATGGTCGAGCGGCGAACAGAGAGCCTTCCTGCGGCAGAACGACAGCATCCAGGCACTACAGAAGCAGCGCATGGACGAGGCTATCAGCCTCATCCGCAGCACCTTCAGCACACTGGCAGCCGAGGCCTCGGAGAGCTATATGTACGAGGTGCACAACCAGGAGTGCGACACCCTCCGCCTGTCAATGGCGTGGTGCGACGGCGACCATGCACTGAACTCGTGGCGAGGAGATGGCGGTGTGCACTACACAGGCGCCCGCGAGATGGTCAGCTTCAGTTACCACCGTTCGCCCGGGCAGGACTGGACGCAGGGGATGTACACCCACGTCTTCACCGACCCCTATCCCGAACCGATTGGCGACATCAAGAGCTTCGACTTCAAGGCTTTCCAGTCCGTTATTGAACCCTGCCTGAAACGGGCACTACGACTCCAGGGGGCCAGGAAATACCCCGTCTATTGGCGCCACGACGAGGCGTGCAAGGAGGATGTGGGCAAGGACCTGATCTACAAGGTCACGCATCAGAGAGACTACGTCGAGAACAAGCACACAGGCCTCACGACGGGCGATCTCATCTTCATCCCTAAGCAATTCGAGAGCGAAGCCGCAGAGCTGCTCACGACGCTGGATTCACTGACCTACGACTTCACCATACCCCGCTACGACCAGGACTACACCTACCACTTCCGTCCCCGTTTCTACAACAATAACCTCAGTCAGATGGTCTCCGGCAACAACTGGCCCGACAAGGCCGTTGTCCTCAGAGAATACCTGCTTGGTGCCTACATGGACGAGGACGGCTACTACTTCCTGTCCATCACCACCGAGGGCGACCTCTGGATTCCCCGCGACTTCGCCAAGCTCAAGAGCTGGGTCAACGGCGAACGGACGTATCTGAAGAGGAAGAAATAAAAAAAATGCCTGCGCGGTGTGACATCTCACAGATTTGCGTCTATATATAGTAGAATGGCAAACGATGACAGCATAATCATTCAACGCATACGAGGCGGAGCAACCAGGGAGTTTGGGCTGCTGGTAAATCGTTACGGACCTAAGCTTATGGCATTTGTAGGCCGTATGGTGGAGCGGCAGGCGGACGCCGAGGATGTGGTGCAGAACACATTCGTTGCAGCCTACGAGCACCTGAAGGACTACGACCAGCAGCGGGCATCGTTGGCGACGTGGTTGCAGCGCATTGCCTATCACGAAGCCTTGTACCATCTGCGAAAGCGAAAACGACAGGTGCTGTTGCCCATTGAGGTCGGTGATGACGTGCCAGACGAACTGCCAGACGACACGACGGCAGAACAGCTGGACGAAGCAATCCAGACCTTGCCCCCTGAAGACCAGATGCTCCTCCAGCTCTACTACTTCGACGGACGCCCTCTGAAAGAGATAGCCTTTATCACAGGCACAGCGGGCGACTCTCTCACTCGTGAAGCCTCGAGGCTCAGCAGTCGGCTTCATCGCATACGTCAACGACTCAGAATAATCTTAATACGCATGAATTATGAATAATGATAATAATCTTTTCCGCCAGGCCCTACAACGCCAGGCCAAGCAGGCTGCAGAAATGAAGATGCCCGACGACATGGAGCAACGGGTGATGGTACGCATTAAACCCGGATTCGTGCTGCGCCGTTGGCTATACCCACTATCAGCCATCGCAGCTATCCTCGTGGCCGCTGCCTTCCTGCTCATCGTCCCGCAGGTGAGAGAGAGGCGTGAATGGGCGCGCTATGAGGGCAGCTACATGGTGGTCGATGGGCAGCGCATCAGCGACCTTAAGCGCATCAGAGCCTATATCAGCGAGGCTTTAGCTATGGCTCAGGTGGCAGAAGCTAGCGTGCCCCCCAGTACCTTCGCTTCGGAAACAGAGCGTGCCATCCTTCAAGCCGCCGACGGACCTGAGATGCAAGCCGTAGTGCAGAGGATATTAAATGATGAATGACGAATATAACCTCAAAACCTCAAAACTTCATAGCCCTATGAAACGATATATATTCCTTTGGCTCATCAGCCTAATAGCCGCGGCAAACTTGTCGGCACAGCGCACGGCGCGGAGCGACGCTCCACGCATGGAGAATCGCATCGACCGCTTCGTGGATAACGAGAGCACCATCGGGCAGAGCAAGTTCACCAGCGTCGTGGAGCGTGACCCCGAAACACGTGAAGTCATACGAGTCGTGAAGGTGCGTGAACTCACTCACGGCATCGATATCAACGCCTGCCAAGAACACTTCGAGGCCGAGAGCAAGACTGGGCGCTTCTCCCACAACATCGATGCCGACGACCGTCATACCCTCCTCCTCGCCGTGGAAGGCGAGCGCCAAGACCGCATCTACATGCTCCAGTACACTGGCAAGCGGCCAATGCAGGGGCACGACGGCAAGGTGACGGTGGTGATAAAAATGAGAAAATGAAAAGTGAAAAATAAACATTACAACTATGAAAAGAATTATTGCATTATTCTTCGTAATCGCCTCTGTTGCGATTCTTCCTGCGGCAGTAACTGCTCCCTTTTCCACCCGCACCTATCCGCTCGCGGACTTTACCAACCTCCAGGTGAGCAACGTCGTGAAGGTCATTTACACCCAGGGAGACAGCTACAGCGTGCAGCTGACAGGCCGCACCGACTGGCTCGACCTGATGGAAGTGACGGCTTCTGGCGGCACGCTGCAGGTGCGAGCCCAGAAGACCAAAAAGTTCAATAATGTAAAGAAGAAGGACCAGCCCGACGGCGAGCACAATTTCATTCTTCACCTCACCGCCCCCTGCCTGCAGAACATCAACCTCAGCGGCGTCTCCGCCTTCGAGGGCAAGCGTCTCACGCCCGACTATTTCCATGTTCGTCTTGAAGGGGTGTCGAAATTCAAGGCAGAATCTGTTGAGTGTGCTCAATTCAGCACGGTCGTAACCGGCGTCTCAAGTGTTAGCATAGGCAAAGTAGAGAGTTCCATCTTTTCAGCCGATGTCGTGGGCTCCAGCAATGCCGATATTCAATATCTGAAAGCAAAAAAGGTTCAATGTATAATCAGCGGAGCCAGCAAAGCCAGTCTACGTCAATTATCGCAGGGCGAGGAGGCTTCCTTTGCTCTTAACGGAGCCTCCAAAATCACCCTCTCTGCCGAGGCGTCAGGGCAGATGCAGGTGGGACTCTCCGGAGCCAGTAAGTGCGAACTCACCTTCAAGGGCGGCACGCTTCGTACGGCCTGTACGGGAGCCTCGAAACTCCATGCCGACGTCAACTGCAAGGCCGTAAATGCCAACTGCGACGGTGCCTCCAAGACCAGCTTCAGCGGCACGGCTGACAAGGTGGAGATCGACCGCGGCGGCGTGGCCGTGAACATTGATACCAGCCGCCTCAACCAGTTTTGACAATAACCTAAACGCAATTAGTTTCATTTTAGACACAGAGACACAGAGGCACAGAGATAGAATAAAACCTCTGTGCCTCTGTGTCTCTGTGTCCTAAATATTGTGTCATTTAATTTTGATTGCTTACTTAGTAGTTGCTTTAAAAAAGTCGCCCGACCGGTGAACGATTCGCCGCCTCGTGTGTATGCTGTTGTAGAAAGGCAAGACGACGTCACGATGCTTTCTGACAAACAGTAACAACCAAAAAACAAAGAAAACGAAGTAATGAAACGAATACTGCTCTCCCTCCTGCTCGCCGCCACAATGGCGGGCACCCGCGCACAGGACGCAACCAAGGACATCACCTCTTTGATGGGCTCAACGGCCACCACCCGACTTCTTCAGAAGGACCTGTGGAGCTTAGACACCCTGCAAATGGACTCGCTCTATGACTACTGGAACGCCTACGTAGAGGCGCATCCGAAGGACGAACAAGCCTGGCGCAACCTCTTCGAGGTCAACAAGGAACGTTCTGGACACTTCCAACTACACACGGAAGACAGCCGAGCCTACACGCAACGGACAAACGTCGTAGGGCGCATGGAGGCGGCCATCCCCGGGAGCTACACCTTTTATTATTGTGCCTATGAGGGTCACTACGAGTTCCTGAAAGGAGCCGAGCCGCCCTACGACATGGCCACCTACAGCCGCGCCCGCAACCTGTTTGCCGACCGCGCCATCGAACTCCTGCCCGCAGACGCCTCTGCCTGGGACTATGAGACTTGGATTGCTCACCTGCTGACCCAGCAGACGGGACAGGACACGACCGCGCTCACCGATGCGCTCACCCACTATTACGAGAGCGGGCTGTATCCAGCCGAAGCATTACAATACCATTTCAACGAGCTGCAGGGTATGGAGGAAGGCGGCATCTACCTCGGTGCCTATCATGGCGACATCATCGGCAAGCTCATCCTGCAATACGTCCTGGGCGTGCATCGCGACAAGATTCTCTACGACGAGAACTGTGCGTCGTACCGCCCTTACCTCGAAGCCGTCTTCGAAAGGGCAGGGCTCTCCCTGGACTTCTTTGAGCCGGAAGGTCCGTGGGCGAGGACAGAGAATGAGTCGGATGAGTTTCGTCTCATCTTCCGCCACATCTGCGAGCACGCCCAACGTCCCGTATATCTCTCTTCCCGGTCGGTAAGGTTTTTCATCGCTGGCGAGTCCTTGCCCGAGGACATGCAGGCCTGCCTCTACAACGAAGGACTGACCATGCGCTATAGTGCCAAGCCCTACGACAACCTCGCCGTGAAGTGTCGCAACGTCGAAGAGCGTTATCGTCTGGAGTACCTGCGCCTCGCCTTCCAGCCATCCAAAGAGGAAAACAACAGGCAGTGCTTCGAGGAACGCCCTTACCAAAACGCTTTCAACTACCTTCTGTTGCTCTACGACCTAATGCCTTATTACAAAGCTCATTCGCCTGAGCGTCATGCGTGGCTCAATGGCATCTTCACCGACATCCTCAGCCAGATGAGGCGGCAGAAGCAGGCCGGACTTGCCATCCACGGAAAGATCTTTCTTATCTTGGAGGTTGAGGAAGGTGGATTCCACTATGAACTGATACAGAAGCCATACACTTATCACCAATCCGACCGTTCGCTCCGTCTCGACAAAGACCCGGCGAAGACAGTAGTGCTCATCAAAACGGAACCGATAGAATGTTAAGCCTCTATCCCCTACGCCAGCAGTCCGACGAGCAACTGATGTTGCGCGTCGGCGCTGGCAGCGATGCGGCCTTCAAGGAGCTGTACCGCCGCTATGCCCGCCGCCTGCAGGGCTTCTTCTTCCGGCAGCTGGGCGGCGACGAGGAGGCGGCAGCGGACGCTACCCACGACGTGCTGCTCCGTCTCTATGAGTCGCGTGACCGCTACATCGAGGGGCGCAGCGTGGCCACCTACGTCTTCACCATCGCCTACAACCTCTGCCGCAACCGCTACCGCACAAACGCCTACGCCGCCGACTACCTTGCCACGCTCGATGCCGAGCCCCTCACCACCGACGACGTGGAAGTCAGCCTCGACCGCGAAGCCCTGCGCCGCGCCCTGGCCGACGTACTCGCGAACCTGCCGCCACCGCTGCGACTCCTCTTCTCCCTCCGCTACGAGGAAGAACTCACCGTGCCGCAGATCGCCTCCATCCTCCAGATCCCCGACGGCACCGTCAAGAGCCGGCTGCACAAGACGATGAAGCTCATCCGGCGGCAGTTACGCGAATATGAATAAAGAGGGGACACTAATACGCACAAATAGTATTTCACTAATACGCATAAATATGAACATCACCGATTCCGATATCCTCTCTGCTGCCCGCGAGCTGCGCGACGAGCAGAACGCCAACCTACACGTGGCACCCAATCCCCTGAAGCGTCGCCCGGCACCCACCCCTCTCTGGTGGGCGGCAACGGCCGCAGCCCTGGCCGTAGGCTTCTTTGCAGGAATGAATCTGCCTGGCAGCCTCACCCCAGCTTCATCCCTCGTAGAGGGCAATGCAGAACAGTTGGTGGCCAGCCGCAATGAGTCCCCCTCCCTCGGTGAGGGGATTGGGGAGGCCCAGCCAGCCATCATCCGCGAAATTATCCACGAGGTGGTGCACGACACCATCTACGAGACGCGCATCGTGCGCGTTCCCGTGCAGCAGGTGATGACCGCACAGGCTGAGCCCGCCCCGCCACCTGCGCCCTCTGCCTCTTCCGGCGGCTGCTCTATGCTCTGCGACGACATCCGCTACGATCTGCTCGCTGGCAATTAGTTGACATGAGGGACTTGCTGACAGAAAACAATGGCTTACTGTTTGGCGGTAGAGCATTTTATATTTTTTTGCAATGTTCTCACTTTCCATGATTCTGCAGCTGCTCATAGTGCTCGGCGCCCTGTGGGTAGTCTCGCGCTACGGCTCTCTTGCCTAGGGCGGCATGGCTTGGCTGATACAGCTTGCGGAGAAAATGCTGCGCAAGCACCCTTACCGCATACCTTCCTTGCCCCCCTTTGCGCGTTCTTCTTCACGGCGTTGGTTGGTTTAGCTATGGTTGTGGCTTATGCCCTGGCAATACTGGTGTATTGATCAGGGCTGCGTCCGTAGTATAAGGTTTAAGACTTTATACCGGTTTCGTTGATAAAAACAGCCCGTTAATGATAAAAATAGTTCTACTTTTGCAGAGATTGTCTACATTTGCAATGCAATTCAAACACAAAGTAACAACACAAACGCAAACGCAATATGATGTTCTCTGCTGATTTTTGGTTGTGGCGATACTCATGGTTGAGACATTTCGTGAGTAGATAGCCCTGCGCCATTCGTTGGCATAACCTGCAAGAAAAGGCCTGTCGTTCTCACGATGGGCCTTTTTTGGGGGCAAATCCGCTCGTGCTACGCGCGAAATATATGTATTAACGCCCTCATGCTGGACATCTTTAAACCTCAACATTAATTATTAAACTACGGGCAAAGCCCTTGAAAAATATTCAATATGAGTTACTACGTCAATGATAAAGGCTTCTACGGACAGTTCGGCGGAGCCTACATTCCAGAGATACTTTACGCCACGGTAAAGAATCTCCAAGAGCAGTATCTACAAATCTTGGAGACCGACGAGTTCAAGCGTGAGTACCATCAGCTGCTGCGTGATTATGTAGGGCGGCCCTCACCGCTCTACTTTGCCCAGAGAATGAGCGAGCACTATGGCTGCAGGCTTTACCTGAAGCGCGAGGACCTGAACCACACAGGTGCCCACAAGATTAACAACACAATAGGCCAAATACTGCTTGCGCGAAAGATGGGAAAGACGCGCATCATAGCTGAGACGGGTGCCGGGCAGCACGGAGTGGCAACGGCAACGGCCTGCGCGCTGATGGGCATGAAATGTGAGGTCTTCATGGGGGCAACGGATGTCGAGCGTCAGCACACTAATGTCGAGCGCAAGAAGATGCTTGGCGCTCAGGTTCACCCTGTGCGTACTGGCAATATGACCCTCTCCGATGCCTGCTCAGCAGCCATTCGCGATTGGTGTTGCCATCCCTCTGACACTTTCTACATCGTGGGCAGCACCATGGGGCCTCATCCTTATCCCGACCTGGTAGCTCGCATGCAGAGCGTCATATCAGAAGAGATACGCTGGCAGCTGCAAGAGAAAGAGGGCCGAGACTATCCCGACTATCTCGTGGCATGCATCGGCGGCGGCAGCAATGCAGCCGGCACAATCTACCATTATGTCGACGATGAGCGCGTCAGGATCGTACTGGCTGAGGCTGGCGGGCAGGGCTGGCAGACCGACCGTACGGCAGCGACGCTTCATCGAGGGAGCATAGGCATCCTGCATGGTGCCAAGATGCTCGTCATGCAGAACGATGACGGGCAGATTCAAGAGGCTTATTCTATCAGCGCCGGGCTCGACTATCCGGGCGTGGGACCTATGCACTGCAATATGGCTCGGCAGGGACGCAGCCGTGTGCTGAGCATCAACGACGATGAAGCGCTGCGGGCCGGCTACGAACTGACACGCCTCGAAGGCATCATTCCGGCTATCGAGAGTGCTCATGCCGTAGCGGCTCTGTCGAAACTTGATTTTAAAGCCACAGACATTGTCGTGCTGACCGTAAGCGGACGGGGCGACAAGGATATAGAGACATACTTGGCAAATCCACAGTGATAACAATATAATAAAGCTAAGGAAATGAATAATTCAAATAAAGTGTTTGTCTTCGAAACCGTCTGCCGCTCAGTGCTTTCAGACCTCTATACGCCTGTCTCAGTCTATATGCGTCTGCGTGACCTGTATCCGCAAAGCACATTGATGGAGAGTTCCGACTACCACGAACAAAGCAACTCGCGATCCTTCATCGGCATAAATCCTATAGGTTCTGTCGCTGTTGCGCACGACAGGGCGAACATAACTCTGCCCGACGGGACGACGGAGAGCCACGAGATAAGTCGTCAGTTTGGTACGGCCGAAGCCATTCATGCATTTATCGATCGCATTCGCATCGAGGGCCAGAACGCAGGCGTTTGCGGGCTTTTCGGTTATACCTCGTTTAATGCTGTGCGCTATTTCGAGCATATAGCCGTCAAGGATGAAACGCTGGAGAAGAACGACGCCCCAGACCTGCTCTACATCCTTTATAAAGAAGTCGTAGTGTTCGACCATCACAATAATCTGCTGACCATCGTCAGCCTGGCACCTAAGGCTGCTTTGTCTGACGCCGATGCCAAGGCGCAGGCTGAAGCGGCAATCGACATTATCGTAAAGGCGATGAATCGCAACAACGTCCAGCCCTACAGCTTCCATGCCGTCGGCGAGGTGACTTCGACTCTCACCGACGAGGAGCATAAGGCAAACATTCGTAGAGGCATTATGCACTGCCTCCGCGGAGATGTCTTCCAGATAGTGCTGAGCAGGCGATTCGTCCAGAGATATGAGGGCGATGACTTCCGCCTTTATCGTGCTCTGCGTAGCATCAACCCTTCTCCCTACCTCTTCTATTTCGACTTCGGTGGCTTCCGCATTTTCGGCTCTTCGCCAGAGACACATTGCCGCATAGAAGGCCGACGCGCTTATATCGACCCTATTGCTGGCACCACGAAGCGCACTGGCGACGCTGAAGCTGACCGCCTTGGAGCCGAGTTCCTGAGGCAGGACCCGAAAGAGAATGCAGAGCATGTGATGCTTGTAGACCTGGCTCGCAACGACCTCTCGCGCAACTGCCACAACGTAAAGGTCGATTACTACAAGGACGTACAGTACTACTCCCACGTAATCCACCTTGTCAGTCGCGTAAGCGGAGAACTTGACGAAGACGCTGACCCCATACGTGCTTTCATCGACACATTTCCCGCAGGCACTCTCTCTGGTGCTCCAAAGGTGCGGGCTATGCAACTGATCTCAGACTATGAACCGCACAACAGAGGGGCCTATGGCGGATGCATTGGCATCATCGGTCTGGATGGAAGCCTTAATCAGGCTATCACCATCCGCACGTTTGTGGCCCGCAACGGCGAACTGTGGTTTCAGGCAGGAGGAGGCATCGTGGCTAAGAGCAACGAAGACTATGAGCTGCAGGAAGTAAACAACAAACTCGGCGCTCTGCGCAAAGCCATTCTGATTGCCGAACAACTTTAATCTGAAGCATAACTTTTCTACGCCACAACAATTACCAATAATGAATATCGTTATCATCGACAACTACGACTCGTTCACCTACAACCTGAGTCACCTTGTCAAAGAGCTGGGCGTACAGGTAGACGTACTGCGCAACGATCAGTTCCGTCTCAGTGATTTGGAGACTTTCGACAAAATTATTCTTAGTCCAGGACCAGGTATTCCCAGCGAAGCAGGGCTGCTACTCGACGTCATCCATACCTACGCTCCGCGCAAGCCTATGCTTGGCGTATGTCTCGGCCATCAGGCCATTGGCGAGGCGTTTGGTGCCCGTCTCGAGAATCTTGACCAAGTGTTTCATGGAGTTGCAACTCCTTGTCGGCTTGTGGCCAAAGACCCGATCTTCAATGGGCTCGGCGAAGAGCTTACAGTTGGTCGTTACCATTCGTGGGTGGTCTCAAGAGATGACTTCCCCTCGATGCTTGAGGCTACGGCCGTCAGCCCCGAAGGACAGATCATGGCATTGCGCCATCGTCGGTTTGAGGTCCATGGCATTCAATTCCATCCCGAGAGTGTCCTGACTCCCGAAGGCAAGACAATCATTAAAAACTTCATACAGTTATGAAACAGGCTCTTACAAAACTCCTCAATCATGAGGAACTCTCTCGCGAAGAGATGAAAAGAATACTCGTCGGCATAACCCAGAGCGAATACCCGACAGAGCAGGTGACAGCACTGCTCACCGCTCTTCAGATGCGGGGCGTTACCGTAGAAGAACTACTGGGCTTTCGCGACGGTATTCTCGAGACGGGCATCCCTGTTCCTTTGAATTGCGAGCGTTATATCGATGTGGTTGGGACGGGCGGCGACCGCAAGAACACCTTCAACATTTCAACCACCAGCTGCTTCGTAATCGCCGGAGCAGGCTACAAGGTGGCAAAGCATGGCAATTATGCAGCCACCTCTACCTCTGGAGCCTCAAACGTTATAGCCCAGCACGGTGTGAACTTTACAGACGACATCGACAAACTCAACCGCTGTCTTGATGAGGCTGGTATCGTTTACCTCCACGCCCAGCTCTTTGCCCGTGCAATGAAGTTTGTTGGCCCCATACGAAAAGCACTTCAGTTCCCGACCATCTTCAACCTCCTCGGTCCGCTTGTCAACCCCAGCCAGCCGCAGTGTCAGCTACTCGGCGTTGCCAACCTCGACCAAATGCGCCTCTATCAGCAGGTCTACCAGAAGCTGGGCATAGATTATGGAATTGTGAATAGCATCGATGGTTACGACGAGATTTCACTCACAGGGCAGTTTAAAGTAACAACCAACACTTACGAGCGTATCTACTCCCCTCAATATCTCGGTTTCGAACCGGCACGTCCGGAGGAACTCGTGGCTGGAGCCACTGAAACTGAGGCCAAGGAAATCTTCGATGCCGTGCTTGAGAACCGAGCCTTGCCTGCCCAGAAGAATATCGTCATTACCAACGCAGCATTCGGAATACAAGTGCTTGAACGGGGGCTCAAGTCTATCGATGAATGTATAGCCATCGCTCGAGAGTCCATCGATAGTGGGGCGGCTTTGACTACGTTCCGTAAGTTTTTAGAACTCAACTCTTAATGCTTGTGCTATGAAAGATGTACTGCAAGATATTTTATCCAACAAACGCAGCGAGCTGGAACAGCTGAGAGCCCGAAAGCCGTCGCTCCGTCAGGCGCTCCTTGACTCGTCTACGGGCATTATCGCAGAGTTCAAACGGCGCTCTCCGTCGCGTGGTTGGATAAAGGAAGAGGGTAGGGCAGAGCTAATACCATTGGGTTACCAGCAAGCAGGCGCCACAGCCCTCAGCATTTTGGCCGATGGCCGCTTCTTCGGCGGTGCGCCTCAGTTTATCACTGCAGCTCGTGCTTCAGGGGTAACTCTGCCAATTCTGTACAAAGAGTTTGTTATTGACGAGCTGCAGGTCTATCAGGCAGCCCTCTCCGGAGCCTCCGCAGTGCTGCTAATAGCGGCCTGCTTGACAAAACCGCAGGTTAGCTCATTGATAGCAGTGGCCCATAGCCTTGGGCTCGAAGTGTTGTTGGAGATTCATTCAGAGGCAGAGCTCGACTATGTCGACCTCCAGCCCGACCTCTGTGGTGTCAATAACCGCAATCTCGGCACCTTTGTCACCTCTGTGGACAATTCCTTCCGTCTGGCTGAGCGCCTTCCGTCCGACATTGTTAAGGTCAGCGAGAGCGGCATAAGCGATCCAGGCACCATTAGCCTCCTGCGTCAGGCTGGCTTTAGGGGCTTTCTAATCGGTGAAACCTTCATGCGAACTGCCGACCCTGGTCTCGCCCTTAAAGATTTTATTGCCCGTATATGAGCATGTTGATAAAGGTCTGTGGTATGCGTGAGCCCGAGAATATTCGCGCCGTAGAAGCTTTGGGAGTGGATTGCCTCGGTTTCATCTTCTATCCAAGTTCTCCGCGTTATGTGGCGGAGCCGCCAACTTATCTGCCCACGAAAGCGCAACGTGTAGGCGTATTCGTTGACGCTGATCTCAATACCATCCTCGACCACGTCGGCGACTACGGTCTCACGGCCATCCAACTTCACGGTCACGAGACGCCCGCGGAGGTCGATGCCCTGAGGAGTGCGCTCTCGCTCCTCTGCCGGCAGACCGACAAGCCCCGGCCGCTTATTATTAAAGCTCTGTCAGTAGCAAGTGCCTCAGACCTGCTTGCCACCTCAGACTTCGTTCCGTTTGTCGACGCCTTCCTTTTCGACACTCGCACACCCTTGCCAGGCGGCAGCGGGCAGCAGTTCGACTGGAGCCTGCTCAGCGTCTATACAGCCCCGCGCCCCTTCATCCTAAGCGGAGGTATCGGTCCCGACGACGTGGATCGCTTAGGAGCTTTCAGCCATCCTAAACTATTGGGCATTGATCTCAACTCACGCTTTGAGACAGCTCCCGCACTTAAAGATGTCGATGCTCTTCGGCGTTTCATCACGCAACTCCGCGACTGACATTCAACTTTCATCTTAAACTTTAAATTACGGCCGCAGTCCGTGCTTTATTCACTCATGAATCCAATAGACCGCATCTTTGCAGAGCGTGCCAACCGCAAGCTCCTTAGCCTATACTTCTGTGCAGGTGCACCCACCCTCGACTCCACAGCCGATGTTATCCTCACCCTTCAGCGGCGAGGCATTGATTTCGTTGAAGTAGGCATCCCCTTTAGCGACCCTCTGGCCGACGGCCCTGTCATCCAGACCGCAGCCACCAAGGCTCTGCGCAATGGTATGACTCTCACCACACTCTTTCGTCAGCTCGAAGCTATCAAACCTTCACTGCTCATCCCCCTCATTCTAATGGGTTATCTAAACCCTATCCTGCATTTTGGCATAGAAGCCTTCTGCAAAGCTTGTGTCAA
The DNA here is from genome assembly GCA_017469685.1 of Bacteroidaceae bacterium. GTDB lineage: Bacteria > Bacteroidota > Bacteroidia > Bacteroidales > Bacteroidaceae > Physcousia. Next base: position 17,376 of record JAFUFW010000051.1, read on the forward strand.
GGCCGGTGTCGCTGGTATGATAATCCCAGACCTTCCTTTCGACGATTATCTCACAGAGGTAAAGCCAGTAGCCGACCGCTATGGTCTGCGCGTCATTATGCTCATCACTCCTGAGACCAGCGATGAGCGCATTCGGCTCATCGACACCCACACGCAGGGCTTTATCTATATGGTTAGCTCGGCCGCTATCACCGGTGCCCAAAGCTCATTCGACGAGCAGAAGCAAGCCTACTTCCGCCGCATACAAGCCATGCACCTGCACAACCCCCTCATGATAGGTTTCGGTATCAGCAACCAGCAGACGCTCGAGGCCGCACAGTCTGCGGCCGACGGTGCTATCATAGGTTCGCGCTTTGTCCAGCTCCTCGACCAGACATGCAATGCCGACATGGCTCTCGACCTGCTCTTCGAGGCCCTAAAATCATAGAGCTGCATTCACAATAGTATTCTCAACTTATGATTTGCCAACTTTGCTGACTTGGTTGTTAGGGATTAATAGTCTCGACCCCTTCAAGGCAGCCGGCAGCCAAGTATTATATGTTGATGCCGTAGGCTTGCTTCACCTCGCTCATGACAAAAGTGCTCTCGATGGAAGCAAGGGTATCAATATCGCCAAGTTTGGTGAGGATGAAGTCGTGGTATTGCTGCATATCGCGCGCGCGTACCTTTAATAAATAGTCGTAGGCGCCTGAGGTGTTGTAGCATTCAGTTACCTCCGGCAATCGTAGTATGCGGCGCGTGAAGCTGTCTGCTATCTCATGGTTGATTTGCTTGAGCTTCACTTTGCAGAATACGAGCAGGTTCTGCCCTAACTTTTCGGGATCGAGCACGGCGACGTAGCGGCGAATGTAGCCTTGACGCTCAAGGCGTTTTTGGCGCTCGAACACAGGGGTAGGGGTGAGGTGAACGGCTTCGGCGAGCTCTTTTGTTGTGAGTTTAGCGTTTTTTTGTAGCGTTTTCAGTATCTGAATGTCTACTTCGTCTAATGTTTCTGCCATGTTTTGGAATAAAATTCTATTGGAGGGTGTCTTTAAAAAGAAGATTGGAATGTTTGGCAAGTTTTCACTGCAAAGTTAGGGATATCTTCTGAATTTTGAAAATTATTTGGAAGATATTTCTTTTATGTCGTACCTTTGCAGCGGATTTAAACGTTAAACATAAAAAATACAACTATGGCAACAGAAAAGAAACTTCGATTTGAGACTCTTCAACTTCATGTAGGACAAGAGCAGGCAGACCCGGCAACCGACGCACGCGCGGTACCTATTTATCAGACTACGAGCTACGTGTTCCACAACGCCCAACACGCAGCCGACCGCTTTGGTTTGCGCGATGCTGGTAATATTTATGGTCGTTTGACAAACAGCACGCAGGGTGTCTTCGAGGACCGCGTGGCAGCTCTTGAGGGTGGCGTAGCAGGTCTGGCCGTGGCCAGCGGGGCTGCAGCTGTGACCTACGCTCTTCAGAACATCGTCCAGGCCGGCGACCACATCGTGGCAGCTGATAACCTCTACGGCGGTTCGTTCAACCTGATAACCCACACCCTCGCTACTCAGGGCATCACGAATACCATTGTGCATGTCAACGATCTCGAGGCACTTGAAGCAGCAATACAGCCAAACACAAAAGCCGTATATGCCGAGACTTTCGGCAATCCTAATTCCGACGTTACTGACATCGAAGGCGTAGCAGCCGTAGCCCACCGCCACGGCATACCTCTCATCATCGATAACACTTTCGGCACGCCCTATCTCATCCGCCCGTTAGAGCATGGCGCAGACATCGTGGTGCACTCCGCTACGAAGTTCCTTGGGGGGCATGGCACATCACTTGGTGGCGTGATTGTTGATGGTGGCAAGTTCGACTGGAAGGCCGATCCCGACAAGTTCCCGACGCTGGCTCAGCCCGACCCTTCGTACCATGGTATCGTCTTTGCCGACGCTGTAGGTGCTGCAGCCTATGTCACCCGCATCCGTGCGGTGATCCTTCGCGACACCGGTGCCACTCTTTCGCCTTTCAATGCTTTCATTCTGTTGCAGGGTGTTGAGACTCTGAGCCTGCGCGTGGAGCGCCACGTGGAGAATGCACTGAAAGTCGTTGACTTCTTGAAAAACCATCCTAAGGTGGCCAAGGTGAACCATCCGGCTTTGGCCGACCATCCCGACCATGCTCTCTACAATCGCTACTTCCCCAATGGCGGCGGCAGCATCTTCACTTTCGAGATCAAGGGCGGACAGGAAGAGGCTTGGAAGTTCATTGATGCGTTGCAGATATTCTCGCTTCTCGCTAATGTGGCCGACGTGAAGAGCCTCGTAATTCATCCTTACACCACTACCCACTCGCAGATGTCTCCCGAGGAGCTGGCTGAGCAGCACATCACTCCCGCCACCGTGCGCCTGAGCATTGGTACCGAGCACATCGACGACATTATCGACGACCTCAGTCAAGCTTTGGAGAAAATATAAAGATTAGGTTTTCTTTAGGATAAATTCACACTTTTGCAGCAGCAAAACACAAACACAAAACACATTATGGCACAGATAGCTAAACAATTGACCGATCTCATCGGGCGGACACCATTGCTTGAACTGGGTAAGTATTCTCAGGCACAAGGTATTGCCACTCCTATCGTGGCCAAAATAGAGTATTATAACCCAGGCGGTAGCGTCAAGGACCGCATAGCATTGGCTATGATTGAGGACGCCGAGAAGCGAGGCGTCTTGAAGCCAGGTGCCACAATCATTGAGCCTACGAGTGGCAACACCGGCGTGGGACTGGCTTTGGTGGCTGCTGTCAAAGGCTATCATCTCGTTCTCACCATGCCCGAGACGATGAGCGTGGAGCGTCGCAACCTCGTGAAAGCCTATGGCGCTGAGGTACGCCTCACTCCTGGTAAGGACGGTATGCCTGGAGCCATCCGTGCTGCAGAGGCTTTGCGCGACACCACTCCCGGCAGTATCATCCTGCAGCAGTTTGAGAACGCAGCCAACCCGGCGCGCCACTATGCCACCACGGGACCTGAGGTCTGGCTTGACACCGACGGACAGGTAGACATCTTCGTGGCCGGCGTAGGCACCGGAGGAACCATCTCGGGCGTAGGCCGTTATTTGAAGGAGCAGAAGCCACAGGTGAAAGTAGTTGCTGTGGAACCCAAGTCGAGCCCAGTATTGAACGGCGGCCCGAGCGGTCCGCATAAGATTCAAGGCATAGGCGCAGGCTTCGTTCCCGCCACTTACGATGCAGCCTCTGTCGACGAGGTGTTCGACGTAGAGAACGACGATGCTTTCCGCACGAGCCGCATCGTTGCTCAACAGGAAGGCCTGCTTGTTGGCATCTCGGCTGGCGCAGCCCTCTTTGCCGCCACGCAGCTCGCTCTCAGACCCGAAAACCAAGGCAAGCGCATTGTAGTGCTGCTGCCCGATACTGGCGAGCGCTATCTCAGCACGGCGCTCTACGACTTCGAGAACTATCCGCTCTGAGCCAGCCTCGTCTGCATACTCCAAGTCTTAGGTAAATACGATAAATGCCCGCATCATTTTAGGAATGTGCGGGCATTTTCATTTTAAAAAGGCTTTGTGGTGAAAATATTTTTGAAAAAATAGTGCGGGTTAGCGTATCTTTTAGTAATTTTGACCCAATATTTGATGAACAACAACATTCAAACTAACTTACAACGACACATGAAACGATTATTCGCATTGACGTTTGCAGCCATTCTTTCGGCTGGCGCGTGGGCTCAGGACTTGAGCGTAAAGACAGCCCTATTCCAGAAGGGCGACAACATGAGTTGGGCAAAACCCGAGACGAACGATGTCGGTTGGGGCAAAATCGACATGACCCGCAACTGGGATGAGCAGGACATCGTCATTAACAACGGCTACGCTTGGTACCGCGTTCACATTACAATCCCCAGCAGCCTGCTTAAAGGTTCAGAGCAAGAGAAGTTCGTAGTGTTCGACCTGCCCAAGGCCGACGATGCCGACGAATGTTATCTCAATGGCCGCTTGATTGGCAAAACGGGCGGCATGCCCGGCGATCAGGGCGGCTATAAGTCAGCATGGAGCGCAGTGCGCAGCTATCCCGTCGACACGAAGACGGGCGGCATACGCTGGGACGACGATAATGTCGTTGCCATTCGCGTGTACAACGGCGGCGAGCCTGGTGGACTCTTCGACCGCCCGCTCTCGGTTCGTGTGCCAAGCCTGCTGGATGGCCTGTCGATAGGCTTTACCGACATCAACGATGGGCGCGCACACTGCGACCTTCGCCTCAGCAATGCCTACCCGCAACCCCAGAACGGCCGCCTTGACGTGACCGTCGTCGACCGCGAGAGCGGCGCCGTGCTCTCGAAACTCTCAAAGAAGCTCAGCGTCAAGAAGGACAAACCCGTCAGCATCACCGTGCCTTACGATAAAAAGAAGCTGTGCATGCTTACAGCCACTTACACCGACTCAAAGACCGGACGCACCATAAGCCGTCGTATGCCGATGAAGTATATCCTTACACCCGTGGCACCAGCCACGCCGCGTTTCAACGGAGCTCCGTTCTTCGGTGTGCGCCCAGGGTCGCCCGTAGTCTATCGCTTCCCCGTATCGGGCGAGAGACCCATGAAGTTTTCGTGCGCCAATCTTCCCGAGGGACTCGCTCTGACAGAAGCCGACGGCGTGCTGAGCGGCAGCATCGACCACGAGTGTGACCTCACGTTCACCGTCGTGGCCGAGAATGCAAAAGGGCGCGCTGAGCAAGAGTTCACGCTCCGCGTAGGCCCTCGGATGATAGCCCTGACGCCCCCGATGGGCTGGAATTCATGGAACTGCTGGGCGCTGAGCGTCTCTCAGGAGAAAGTGATGTCGTCAGCTCAAGCTTTGATTGACAAAGGCCTTGCCGACTTCGGCTACTGCTACATGAATATTGACGACGGTTGGGAAGCTCCGGCTCGCAACCCCGACGGCACCATTGCTGTCAACGAGAAGTTCCCCTCGATGAAAGCCCTTGGCGATTGGCTTCATGAGCGCGGCCTGAAGTTCGGCATCTACAGCTCGCCTGGCGACTACACTTGCGGCGGCTATATTGGATCAATCGACCATGAGCAGCAGGACGCAGAGTCCTACAACTCGTGGGGCATCGACTACTTGAAATACGATTGGTGCGGCTACGGCCGCGAGCACGCCAAGGAGAAGGACAAGGGCGTGGCCTCCTACGTGCGTCCATACCTGTTAATGCAGAAATACCTTCGTGAGCAGCCTCGCGACATCTTCTACAGCCTATGCCAGTATGGGATGGCTAATGTATGGGAATGGGGCACGTTCGTAGACGCCAACAGCTGGCGCACGACGGGCGACATCACCGACACTTGGAGCTCAATGTTCGACATAGGGTTCAAAAGGCAAGCAGGTCTGGCCCCCTATGCAGGCCCCGGCCATTGGAACGATCCCGATATGCTCATCGTGGGCAAGGTGGGCTGGAGCAGCAACCTGCGCGACTCACGCCTTACGCCTGACGAGCAGTACTCCCACATCACCCTGTGGACACTCCTTGCTTCGAATATGCTCATAGGCTGCGACATAGCACAGATGGACGACTTTACGCTCAACCTTCTCTGCAACAACGAAGTCAATGCTGTCAATCAGGACATCCTCGGCAAGCAGGCCGACCGCAATTATAAGAAGGATGGCATTGAGATATGGTCGCGACCGCTGGCCGACGGAGGCACTGCCATAGGCATTTTCAACGTGGGTACAGAGGACAAACGCGTGGATCTGAAGCAACTGATGCCAGGACTTGTTGACGCAGGCACAGTCCGCGACCTGTGGCGCCAGAAGAACCTCTCGGCCGACGAACTGTCCTTCATGCTTCCCACGCACGGATGTAAATATATTAAGGTGAAAAAGGACTAAAGGAGTATAGTACCTATGCGTAACCCTTTGATTTTCCTCATTGCAGCCCTTGCCAACCTGCTCCTGCCTCTTCGGGCTCAGACGACCTGGCAAGAGAAGACCGACACCATCTGGCCGGCACGCCATTATCGTGAACTCGATGGCGTGGCCATTGGCGACCAGATGACTAAGGCTTGGATTGATTGGAAACATGCCGAGGGCACCGTGCTCGTCTACGGAATACATTTCCCTACGGGTCACGTGCGTGCCGACGCTGTCTTCAAGGCCAAATCAGGTAAGAAGGTGACATTCGGCGTGCGTATAGTTCACCCAATTACTGGCACCGTTGTGCTTGAGACTTCCGCCACAAGCTCCAAAACCTCTACAGCCGAGCAGACGATGGAAATCATGCCCGACACTGAGATTCCCTATGACGGATGGTACCGCTTCGAGCTTACATGCCCCGGCGGCGCAAGCACCCTCGACCGCCTCGAAGTGATGAAGTTCCAGCGTACGTCGCCGCTCACCATCACCGATTCCGAGATCTTCATGGCCCCCAGTGTCCACCTATGGTGGGGGTCGAAGGGCACGGGCGCTCCCAGTGGACAGGCCTTCAACTGGACCTACCTCGAAGCTCTCTACCCCAGCGGCTACCGCAATCCTGCCACCTACCAGATGGTAATAGGCTCCGACGGTATGTATTCAGGTATTCAGATGCCTACTCACACCGATGGCTCCTATGGCCACTCAGTGCTCTTCTCTGTCTGGGACAACGGCGATGTGGAGAAAGACCGGAATCTGCCCGACTATATGCGTGCAGCAGCCCTCGACCTTGGCCCTGATGCCTATGCCACCCGCTTCGGCGGCGAGGGCACCGGCTCAAGCATCCGCTACAACCGCGACGACCTCTGGGAGTTCGACCGTTGGATTCAGTTTCTTTACAACGAACGTCCGGAGACAAACCTCGTCACCGTCACCGACAGCAAGGGCAATACGACAACCACCGAGTATCAAAGCACGTTGGAGAGCGTATGGTTCAAGATGGAAGGCGATGCCGAGTGGCGCTATATGGGCACGCTGCGCCGTGCAGGCGACAATCGTCAGACCTCGGGCATCTATTCCTTCCTCGAGAACTTCGGTAATATGGGCGGCAACCTGATGCGGCGCTGCTACTATCGCAACGGAGCCATGCGCTCTGCGGCCACTGGTGAGTGGTACCCCCTGAACTATGCCGGCTTCGGGCATACGCAGGACAACGGCAACCGCTATTCACGCTTCGACTACGGCCATGGCGTCACTAAGCTCTACGACAATGCCTTCTATCTTGAGACGGGCGGCTATATGGGTCGGCGCGACAGCGCTAACACATGCACGGCTCCCGCGCAGGGCCAGATGCAGTGGGTCGATACCATCGACATCAGCCGCCTTACCAAACGTGTAGACAAGGCTGTGACAAACAATCGTTCCAAGACAGTCCGTTCGCTCGTCGAGGCAACACGCACCGTATCCGATCCCGCCACGTGGCGGCTGATTGGCTACTCTGACGAGGAGACAGTGGGCGAGGGCGACTTTGGGCGCGCCAGCCAGATATTCGATGGCAACACCGCCACCTACTACCATAATAAATGGAAGAACGGCACCGTAAACTTCCCGCATACCTTCGACTTCGACGCCGGCCAAGAGACCACCGTCAGTTCCATCGAGCTCTATCAGAGTCGTGACAGCGGCTACCGAGCTAAGCGCCTGGTGATATATACCTCGGAAAACGGCACGACGTGGAAGGCCGGCACTACGAACATCGACATTGAGGACACCGATTACCCGACCATCTATCTGCCCGAGCCACTCACCTCGCGCTACTTCCGCGTCCGTTTCTCGCAGGGCTACGGCACAAACCTTGTCATCAACGAGATTTATTTCAAGCATGAATACCGCCTTGATGACATGCTTGCATTGGCCGGGCGACTTTTCTCAGAGTGCGACCAGTTCGGAGGCTATGCCCCAGCCGACCTCGACTCCCTGCGCAACGTTTATGCCGACGCCACCTGCACCGACGTCGACGCCCTGCGCCATGCTATCGACGAAGTCAGCGCCACGGCGCAGCCATTAACCTTCGGCGTCGTAGCCAAAGCTGAACATTTCACGCCGTTAGGCGTCTATCAGCTTCATCACGTTTCAGGCCTTGGCGACCTGGTGGCCATGCCTGAAGGACAGCTGAGCATTCTGGCTTCAGAAGCCTCCAATGCCCTTGAAGCCTACCAAGGCAAATGCCCTGTGACTGATCCGCTGTGTAATTGGATGATTCTGCATTCCGAGAAGTACGACGACTACTATCTCTACAACATCGGAGCCAAGAAATATCTGAGCTTGGGCTCCACAGCGTCTGAAATAACCTTGACAGCAGAGCCTGAGCCGGTTAATGTCGTCTCGTCAAGCAGTGGCTTCGCCTTTGCCAAGGCTGGCAAATACCTGGCCTTGGCGCCGGCGAAAGAGTTGCCGTTCACCCTCGTCACATCTGCATCATCAGCAACGCTTTTCCAACTGCGTACCAACCACTATCTGCGACCTGATGAAGTCCTGATCAGTGAACTGACGCGCGACGCAGAGCGTGAGGCCCATGAGGACAATAATCCTGAGTATCTCTTCCAGCAAGGGCTCCAGGCCTATGCCAAGGCTTTCAGCGGAGAGGCGCAGACAGGCACACGACTCGTGCGCACCTCAAGCAGCCTCACCTCAAACTGCAATACAACCCAGCAGGAAGCGCACAGCCTGGCAAAACTCGTCGACCGCAACACCTCGACCTACTACGAGACCTGGTACAGCGGCATCAGCTGGCCAGCCGAGCGCCCCTACCTGCAGGCCCGCCTGGCACAGCCGCTGCAAGCCTTCGTCTTTACCTTCACGCCCTCGCAGAACTCGCAGTACGGGCAGACCGACATACCTCAGGACATCATCGTCTCGGCTTCGTCAGACGCTCGCAACTATCTGACCATAGGTCGTCTCGACGATGGCTTCCCGCAGACAATTCGCGATAAATATACTTCGCCGATAATGTTCACCGATGGCGCTACCATAGGCTTGCGCTTCCAGGTTATGAGCACCGCCGGCCAGCGCGAGGACGGCCGCGTGTGGGCCATGAGTGAGTTCCAGATTCATCCCGTAGAGTTCGACGAAGCGTCGCCCTACAACGCCAAACCGTGGGTCAAGGAGGCCTTCGACGCCCTGCAGCAGCAGCTCCAAACCATGCGCGCAGCCATCATCGGCGGTAACGTGACGGCCGACGACCGCGTAGCCTTGCGCGAGGCCATCGATAAGGCCGAGGAATCTCTGATGCAGGCTGATGCTATCCGCGATCTTCCACTCTCTACTGTCAGTGGTCATCGGTCCACGGTCAACTACTACGACCTCTCGGGCCGCAGACTTGGTGAGCCAGGCTTGGGTAGCAGTAATTCGCGTGGAGTTATCATCCGTCGCGATGCCAGAGGCACGAAGAAGTTGGTGCACTGATTCTGCAACACTCGTTTTGTTCCCTCCTCTGCGCTTCATTCGCGGCGTTAAATACTGTGAATTATTAAACAGCCTGTAATATGTTTTGTTAAAAACGGCTGCAAAGTTTTCCTTCTTATATCGAAAGGCTTAACTTTGCAGCCGTTTTAGCATTCAATCGACTGTCAATATAATCAAGATTTATGAAAAATGCACTTTTGGCTTTGTTCATGTCGGCTGCAGCTGTAGGCTTGTATGCCCAGCACGTCACCGTGAGCGGCCACATCACAGACTCTCTTTCACGTGAGACGCTGATCGGCTCAACCGTGCATGTGCTCGGAAGTTCCGACGGTACGACGTCCAACTCCTTTGGCTTCTACACTATAACCCTCCCTGTCGGCGAAGTGGCCTTGAGTTATTCCTATTCCGGCTATAAGCCTTCTGAGCGGCGACTGCAGTTGCACCGCGACACAGTCATCAATGTCAGCCTGCGGGCTAAAGACCTGCTGCGTGAAGTGGTTGTAGAGGCCGACCGCACCGACGCTGGCCTGCACGCTACGGGCATGGGCATCACCGATGTCTCTATAAGCCAGATTGAGCACACACCTTCGCTGCTTGGCGAGACCGACGTGATTCGCACGCTGCAGCTGCTGCCTGGTGTGCAATCAGGCATGAATGGTATGGCTGGCCTCTATGTTCGCGGTGGCGCAGGCGACGAGAACCTCATCATGCTCGACGGTGTGCCTATCTACAAGGTGGACCATCTGTTCGGATTCTTCTCGGTGTTCACGCCCGAGGCTATGAAGAAGGTTACGTTCTACAAAAGCTCTTTCCCTGCCCGCTACAATGGTCGTCTCTCATCAGTCGTTGACGTCCGTACGCGCGACGGCGATATGCAGCGCTACCATGGTTCGGCAAGCATAGGACTGCTCACAAGCCGCCTGAATTTCGAAGGGCCTATTGTCAAAGACCGCACCTCATTCAGCCTCTCGGCACGCACAAGCTACTGGGACTGGGTAGCCCGGCCTTTCATGCCCAAGGACTCGAAGTTCGGCTATAAATTCTACGACCTTAACGCCAAGCTCAACCATCGCTTCTCCGACCGCGACCGTCTTTACCTGAGTTTTTATCAGGGGCAGGACCGCCTGAAGAGCGACTACGAGGACAAGTGGGGGGCACATGACGAGTACACCGAGCGCTACGGCGACAATATGCGCTGGGGCAATACGCTTGCTTCGCTGCGCTGGAACCACGTCTTCACCGACCAGCTTTTTGCCAATGCCACGGTCTCGACAAACAACTATAAGATGCAGCTGAAGAGCTACGATAAGGAGATAACACCCGCAGGCAGGTCGGAGAACGCATCGGGAAGTTTCCGCTCGAGCATTCACGATGTGACGGCTCAGATAGACTTCGACTACGACCCGCGCCCGCAACACCGCATACAGTTCGGGGCCGCATACACGCGCCACAACTTCCGCCCCGAGAGCTCGTCGACAGAAATCGTGGAGTCGGCTTCGGGGAAGGTGATGCTCGACACTACCTATGCTATGCCTGTCCGCAATATCCCAGCAGATGAAGTCATGATGTATGCCGAGGACAGCTGGCGCCTGACGCCCACCCTGCACCTGACTCCCGGCCTGGCATATACGCTCTTCCACGTTGACGGCACCAGCTACAGCGCCTTGCAGCCTCGTCTGTCGCTGCGATGGCAGGTGGCCGAAGCGTGGGCTGTAAAGGCCGCATACTCCGAGATGGCTCAGTACATTCACCTGCTCACGTCGATGCCCATAGCCATGCCCACCGACCTGTGGGTGCCTATCACCAGCAATATCAAACCAGAGCGTGCAAGCCAGTTCTCACTGGGCGCTTATTTCACCGGGCTTGAGGGCTGGGAGACGTCGGTTGAGGGCTACTACAAGGACCTCCGCAACGTCCTGGAATACCGCGACGGCATGAGCTTCTTCGGCTTCTCGGGCTCGTGGGAGAACCTCGTGGCAGTGGGCACAGGCCGTGCGGCAGGCCTCGAATTCCTGCTTCGCAAGACCACCGGCCGCACCACCGGTTGGCTGGCTTACACGCTGGCTAAGAGCACACGCAAGTTCAGCCGCGACAGCGGAGTTAACGACGGGCAGCGCTTCCCCTTCACCTTCGATCGTCGCCACACGCTCAACGTCGTTGTCAATCATAAGTTCTCGCAGCGCCTCGACCTTGACGGCACATGGATGTTCCATTCGGGCGAAGCGGCCACAGTGGCCACACAGAAGGGCACTGTCATGAACCCCAACGACGGTACCCTGAAGGAGGTCTATTATGTACCTTCGCGCAACAATTATCGCCTGCCTTGCAGCCACACGCTCTCTCTCGGGCTGAACGTGCGCAAGCAGCTCAAGTGCGGGGCTGAGCGTACGTGGAACGTCAGCGTCTACAATGCCTATAATGCCATGAATCCTACACTTGTCTATCGCAAATACGATGACTGGGGCGGCTACAGCCACGACAAGCTGACGAAGTTCACGCTGCTGCCATGCATCCCATCGTTTACTCTAACATATAAATGGTAAGACCATGAAGAAGCTTTTTTTACTTTTGGCAACAGCGGCTCTGCTCGCCGTAGCGGCTTGCGAGCACGACTTAGATATCCGTACTGATGGCGAGCAGCAGCAACTGAGCCTGCACGGCTACATCTCGGCCGACTCGGCTGTGAACCGCATCGTTGTGGCGATGACGGGCGTGAAGGAGACGACGATTGTCCACCAGCCCATCGTGGAAGTATATGTGAACGGCGAGTTTCGCGAGAAGTGCCGCGAAGCTGAGGGTGGGCAGGAGCGCTACGTCGTCATAACGACGCCATTCCACCCCGGCGACCGCGTGCGTATAGAAGTGAAGACGCCCGACGGTAAGCATCACGCCTACGTAGAGGAAACCGTCCCGCAGCCCATAGAGGGTATCAAGAGCGTGACGGCTGAGCTGGTGAAGGACCATAAGTTCCTGGGTGAATATGGCTACATCGACGAAACGGCCGACGCCTTCGAACTGAAACTGACTTTTGCCGACAACGTCGGCTCGGCTGACTTTTACCGCTTCGCATCACCGCTCGTAGAGGTTACTCACGAGCATCGTTACCACGACCTCGAGGAAGGCTACAAGGAAGACATTGAGAGGGTTGTGATGCCGGTGAAGTTCGACTGCACGCAGGACCCCATACTCATGGAGGGCAACACCATAAAGCCAAGCGGCGACTTGGATATGCCTACCGTGGGCAACATCATTAACAACTACGGCGTCTTCACAGACAAACTCTTCCGCGACCGCGAGGCTACGCTCTGTGTCTACCTTCCCTTGAAGTTCCATCTGAGTTATAGCAGTATGTACGACTACCAGAACATCGCAACTCTGGAGTCGGGCGTGGCAACAATAACCGTTGAGAGTATCACGGCAAGCGAGTACTATTACTTGAAAGCGCTGAATACCAGCGAGTCGGAAGCTTACGACGAAAACAGCGACCTCACCGGGCCTATACGTCTGCCGTCGAACGTACATGGCGGCACGGGCCTGATCGGTTTCAGCGCGTCGAGGTCAGTGAAGTGCATATTGACTAAATAAATGCAGCCAAGAGGAGATGTTTATCCTCTTGGCTGCATTTTTGTTTCTGACTGGCGAACAATAATATCGCGGCCTTTAATAATTGTTTGCTTTCAGTATCTCGCGTAGGTACTGGGGCGTGAAGCCTTTCTTCGATTTCGCAACCTGCTCAGGCGTGCCTGCGGCAAGGATGGTGCCGCCGCCGCGTCCGCCGTCGGGGCCGAGGTCAATGATGTAGTCGGCGCTCTTGATGACGTCGAGGTTGTGCTCGATGACGATGACCGTGTTGCCCTTGTCCACCAGCCGTTGCAACACTCCAAGCAGCACGCGGATGTCCTCGAAATGGAGACCCGTGGTGGGTTCGTCGAGGATGTAGAGCGTCCGGCCTGTATCGCGTTTTGCGAGTTCGGTGGCCAATTTCACTCGCTGACTCTCACCTCCGGAGAGGGTAGTGGAGGCCTGGCCAAGCTTGACGTAGCCGAGGCCCACGTCCTGAAGCGTTTTGATTTTCTGAAGGATAGAGGGCTGATTCTCGAAGAACTCAACCGCACGGTTGATTGTCATGTCGAGAACGTCGGAGATGCTCTTGCCTTTGAAACGCACCTCTAAGGTCTCGCGGTTGTAGCGGCGCCCGCGGCACTCCTCCCAGGGCACCTTGACATCGGCCAGGAAGTTCATCTCTATCGTCTTGTAGCCGTTGCCTCCGCAGGCTTCGCAGCGGCCACCCTTGACGTTGAACGAGAAGCGCCCGGCCTTGTAGCCACGGATGCGTGCCTCGGGCAGCGAGACGAAGAGGTCGCGGATGTCGGAGAAGACGCCGGTGTAGGTCGCCGGGTTGGAGCGTGGCGTCCGTCCGATGGGGCTTTGGTCTACGTTCACAACCTTGTCTAAGTTCTCCAACCCGAGGATTTCGTCGTAGGGTAGTGGATCGCGTAGGGAGCGGTAGAAGTGTTGCGAGAGTATGGGTTGCAGCGTATCGTTGATGAGGCTTGACTTGCCCGAGCCCGACACACCCGTCACGCAGATAAGGGTGCCCAGCGGGAAGTCTGCCGATACGTCCTTGAGGTTGTTGCCTCGCGCACCCTTGAGAGAAAGCTGTTTGCCATTGCCCTTACGCCGTACGGCAGGGACCTCTATTGAGCGCGTACCTATTAAATAATCTCTTGTCAGGGACGCTCCCTCTAAATCCACCCGATGGTGGACTTGGGTTTCCGCTTGCGACCCAGAGGATATGGGTGCATCCCCTTGGTGAGGCTGGGATGGGGCTGTAAGTTCTTCATATGCTCCCTGGAACACAACCTCGCCGCCCTTGCGCCCTGCCAGCGGCCCCATGTCAACGATGTAGTCGGCCTGCCGCATCATCTCTTCGTCGTGCTCTACGACGATGACCGTGTTGCCCGTGTCGCGCAGCTGTTTCAGTGAGTCAATGAGGCGGCGGTTGTCGCGCTGGTGCAGGCCTATGGATGGCTCGTCGAGGATGTAGAGCACGTTGACGAGCTTCGAGCCTATTTGCGTAGCCAGGCGAATGCGCTGGCTCTCGCCGCCGCTGAGGCTCATGCTGGCGCGGGAGAGACTGAGGTAGTCAAGGCCTACGTCCATGAGGAACTGCACGCGAGCCCGTATCTCCTTAAGTATTTCGGGCGCTATCTTCTGCTGTCGTGGCGTGAGTTGCAGGTCGGCAATCCATTGGTGCAGGTCCTTGATGTCCATGTCGGCTATCTCGGCGATATTCTTTCCGCCGATGCGATAGTGCAGGGCTTCGCTGTTCAGGCGCGCGCCGTGGCAGTCGGGGCATACGGCGGTCTTCGAGAACTGCTCTGCCCATTTCTGTGCCGTGGCGCTGGCTTCGCTGTCCTGCATCATCTCGATGTACTTGACAAGGCCGTCATAGGCGATATAATAGTCGTTGGTGGTGTGGGTCGTGGCCGCAGGAATGCGCAACCGCTCGGGGCATCCGTTGAGGATCTCGTCGATGGCATCGTCGGGAACGTCCTTGAGGGGCGTCTGCAGAGTAGCGCCGTGGCGCTCGAGCAGCGCCTCCATCTGCCAGAAAATCATCTGGCTCTTGGCCTTGCCCAGGGGCGCAATGCCGCCATCTTTTACGGAGAGTGAACGGTCGGGGATTACCTTGTTCACATCGATTAGGTTGACGTAGCCCAAGCCCTTGCAGCGCGGGCACCAGCCTTGAGGTGAGTTGAACGAGAAGTTGTGCGGAGCAGGGTCGGCATAGCTCATGCCCGTCGTGGGGCACATAAGCCGGCGTGAGTAGTGGCGGAGTGAAGCCTCTGCCCCCTCCTGCTCTCCCTGTGTGGGGGCCAAAACCATCATAAGGCCTTCGCCCATCTTTAAGCAAAGCTCCACGCTCTTCTTTAGGCGCTCCCTGCTCTCCTCTCCTTTGATGGCCAAGCGGTCGACTACCACCTCAATGCTATGGTTGCTGTAGCGGTCGAGCTTCATGTTAGGAACGAGTTCCTGCAATGAGCCATCTATGCGCACCCAGATAAAACCTTTCCGCCGCGTGCTGTCGAGCAACTCCCGGTAGTGGCCCTTGCGGTTGCGCACGAGGGGTGCTAAGAGTTGAATCTTGTGCCCGGCGTAGTCCTTGATGATGAGGTCAACGATCTTCTCCTCGGTGTATTTGACCATCGGCTCGCCTGTCTGCCACGAGAAGGCGTCGCCGGCGCGGGCAAAAAGCAGGCGGAAGAAGTCATAGATCTCTGTGGTGGTGCCTACGGTGGAGCGTGGGTTCTTGTTGGTGGTCTTCTGCTCTATGCTGATGACGGGCGAGAGGCCTGAAATCTTATCCACGTCGGGGCGTTGCAGCCCTCCGAGGAAGTTGCGTGCGTAAGCTGAAAACGTCTCAATATAGCGCCGCTGCCCTTCGGCGTAAATTGTGTCGAAGGCCAGCGATGACTTGCCCGAACCAGACAGCCCGGTAACGACCGTCAGGCTGCCGCGGGGAATGCTTACGTCTATGTTCTTGAGGTTGTTGACGCGGGCGCCAATGACCTCCAGCTTATTCTTCTCCGCTCCCTCCATTCATCTCAGTATATTTCGTCAACACGTTCACGTCCCTGCGGATGTGGTAGGTGCGTCCGTCGGCTCCTTTTGCCGTGACGTTGACGTAGTAGACGCCGTCCTTGATTACTTTGCCGTTCACCTTGCCGTCCCACTCGCCGTTGACGTCGTTCCACGAGTAGAGCTTGCGTCCCCAACGGTCGAAGACGGTGGCTTTGAACGAGACTATGCTCTTGTGGTTGTCCTTGGCCCGGTAAGTGTCGTTGTAGCCGTCGCCGTTGGGCGAGAAAGCGTTGGGCATTTCCAGGTGGCTTTCTGATACGGATACGGTGAAGCGCACGGGCTCCTCGTCCTCGGCGGGGTAGAAGATAGTGTCGCCGTTCTCGACGAATGTCGCCTTGCACTCTACGGTGAACGAGCCGCTGTGGAGGAAGGTGTATTCAATGTCCTCGTCAAAGCGGTGCACTATGATGTTCGACTCTTTGCCCGTCTCGTAGATAATCCATTCGTAGCGTGCCACAAAATCTTCCACGTCCTCGGGGTTGGCACGGAACGCGGCAGTCACGGGCGCCGAACCCGAATAGCTCTCGAGCTCTTCGGTCACCTGCTCGCCTTCGTCGTTGGCATAGGTGAAGGTGGCTGTAGGGTTGCACGTCTGCGCTGACAGCTCAGCCGCGCCACACATTATTAATATGTATAAGAGAAGTTTTTTCAATTCAATTTCCTTTAACTCTAATCCATAATCTGTCTTTTCACGCCCGGCTCTGCGTGCTTCTTCTGGCGAAGCGAGTCTGAAGAACCACTGATTTCTCAAAGAGACAGCGCCTCAAGCGCAGTGATGAGTTCGCGCTTGAGCGGCTTGTCGCTCTTCACGGCATTGGAGAAGGGCACGTAGACAATCTCGTCGTTCTTGATGCCTATCATTACGTTGCGCTGCCCGTCGAGCAGGGCATTGATGGCTCCTACGCCGAGGCGGGAGGCGAGGATGCGGTCCTGTGCCGAAGGCGAGCCGCCTCGTTGCAGGTGCCCGAGGATTGAGACGCGCACGTCGAATTCAGGATACTCATTGCGCACGCGCTCGGCATAGTACATAGCTCCGCACTTGGGACTCTCGGATACGATGACTATCGACGAAGACTTCGACTTGCGTATGCCGCGGCCTATGAACTGTGCCAGCTGGTCGACGTGGGTCTGCTCCTCTGGTATGATGGCTGCTTCGGCTCCGGCGGCGATGGCTGAGTTCTGTGCAAGGAAGCCTGCGTCGCGGCCCATCACCTCAACGAAAAAGATTCGCTCGTGGGAGTTTGCCGTGTCGCGAATCTTGTCGACGCACTCCATGATGGTGTTCAGCGATGTGTCGTAGCCTATGGTCAGGTCTGTGCCGTTGAGGTCGTTGTCGATAGTTCCAGGCAGCCCTATGCAGGGCACGTCGTACTCGGCGGCGAAGAGGCGGGCGCCGGTGAGCGAGCCGTTGCCACCAATAACCACGAGGGCATCGATGCCGGCCTCGACCATATTCTCGTAAGCCTTCTGCCGGCCTTCCTCGGTCATGAAGTCCTTTGAGCGGGCGGTCTTCAGGATAGTGCCGCCGCGCCCGATGATGCCCGAGACGCTCTCTGTGGTGAACTCCTTAATCTCTTTATGAATCAAGCCTTCGTAGCCTCGGTAGATACCTTTCACCTTGAAGCCGTTGGCTATGGCAGCGCGCGTCACGGCGCGAATGGCTGCGTTCATTCCGGGGGCATCGCCACCGCTGGTGAGCACGCCAATGCAATTAATATGTCTTTTCATATTTCTCTTGGCCCTCTCCCGGCCTCCCCTGGGGGGAGGTGTCTGGCAGAGGATTTATTAATATTAGCTTTTTTGCTTTTTAGTTCTTCACTTTTCACTCATCAGCAACCTCAACCACTTCAGCCTCTTCGGCATCCTGTTTCATAGCCTCAACAGCCTGCTCCTGATCTAACCTCTGCTGCTCTGCTGCGAGGGCTTTGTGGATGCGGTAGCGGCGCATGCCGATGAAGAACTCAGAGACGCCGTAGGCTATGTAGGCTATGCCGAGGATGGTGAACGGAATGGAGGCTGCCTCCATAGGCTTGGCAATTACGAATATGCCGGCCGCAATGATGGCCAAAGGCAGTATGTAGGCAGTCCACGATGTGGAAACTATCTGCCGGTAGCGTGTGAGCGCCGATATCTGTGATATGCCTATGAGCGCCAATAGGCCGCCGAGGACGTACATCAGTATGCTGACGAACAGGGTAGGCCACACCACAAGCATCACGCCCAGCAGCACCGAGCCCAGACCCACGACGGGGAACATCGGCAGCAGCGGGGCACCATCGTCGACAACTGTGCCTTGCTCAGCGGCCAGACGGCTCACCTTGCGAAGCTGCCGACGCGTATTGAAATAGCCTATGAAGGCCAGAACGCCCGAGATGATGAACAGTCCGCCTATGACCTGCACAAGCACGATAGTCATCTCCGCGGGGTTGCTCACGAGCAGGAAGCCGACGAGCAGCGCGCAAAGCGCCCGAAAAATATAACGTGTAAGCATATCGTTAATGATGGTCTTTTTCGGCACAAATGTACACATTAATTATTTATTATGCGAAGGAAAACAGGAAAAACTGCGTTGATAGAGATAAAAATGCAGCCGGGACGAACATTTTTTGCGTTTCATTTTCCTCTTTTCATTTCTTTGTCGTAACTTTGCCGACGGAATAATAAGCGTGTAAGACGTGATAATCAAGGAAATTATTGCTGCCCTTGAACGATTCGCGCCTCTGCCCTTGCAGGAAAGCTATGACCATGCTGGCCTGCAATGTGGATTGACAGAGACGGAGGTTTCAGGGGCATTGTTGTGTCTGGACGTCACTGAGGACGTCCTGCATGAAGCTGTCGACCTCGGCTGTAACCTCGTCGTGAGCCACCATCCGCTGCTCTTCCACCCGCTGCGCCAGGTGGCCGACACTACGCTCGTTGAGCGTTGTGTACGTCTGGCCATACAGAACGATATCTGTGTCTACGCAGCTCACACCAATCTCGACAATGCTGAGGACGGTGTCAACTACCGTATCGCAGAGAAGCTCGGACTTATCGACGTCCAGCTGCTCGAGCCGAAGACGGTCGTCATTGGGCAGCGCAGCGTAAAGAGCGGCAGTGCCGTCATCGGTTATCTGCCTCAGGCTGAGGACTCGCTCGCCTTCCTGCAGCGCGTCAAGCAGGCTTTCGGCGTGGAAGCCCTTCAGCACAATGCCATGCTTGAACGCCCGGTGCAGAGCATCGTCATCACCGGAGGTGCGGGCGACTTCATGCTCGACGCAGCCCTGCGTGCAGGCGCCGACGCCTTCCTCACGGGCGAGATGCACTACCACTGCTGGTTCGGCCACGAGCAGGAGCTGCAGATTGCTGTGCTCGGTCACTACGAAAGCGAGCAGTACACCCGCGAGATATTCCGCGAGATAATAGAGCGAGCAGCGCCTATGTTGCCCGTGTACGATACCGACGTCAATACTAATCCAATACAAATACTATAATTTATGGAAGTTAAAGAAGTTAAGGAAGTTAAAGAAGTTAAGGACGGATGTCTCCTGGCCATACATTCAGGTTTTCAAACAACAGGCTGGAGTATCATCTTTAACTTCTTTAACATCCGCCGCGAAGCGGCATAACTTCTTTGACTCCTCCTATTATTCAAAACAAACTTATGGCAAGAGACAAGAAAGACCCTCAGGAACTCAGCGTAGAGGATAAGCTGAAAAACCTCTACCAGCTGCAGACAATGCTGTCGGAGATTGACTCCATCAAGACGCTACGCGGCGAGCTGCCACTTGAAGTGCAGGACCTTGAAGACGAAATCGAAGGCCTCACGACGCGCATCGACCAGAGTCAGGCCGACATGCAAGGCCTGCAGGAAGAGATCAGCAAGCGCAAGATAGGCATTCAGGACAACCTCGCCAGCATTGAGCGCTACACTCAGCAGCTCGACAACGTGCGCAACAACCGCGAGTATGAGAACCTCACAAAGGAAATCGAGTACCTGCAGCTCGACAACCAGCTGCACGAGAAGAAGATCCGTGAGGCAAACGAAGCCTACGAGCACAAGCAGGAAGAAATCCGCCGCTGTTCAGACACCGTCACCGAACGGCGCGACGACCTCGACGTCAAGAAGAGCGAGCTCGACGAGATTATCTCTGAGACACGCGCCGAGGAGGAGAAACTGCGCGAGCGCTCCAAGAACCTCGAACTCACCATCGAGCCACGTCTGCTCTCTGCATTCAAGCGCATACGCAAGAACTCGCGCAACGGACTCGGTATCGTCTATGTGCAGCGCGATGCCTGCGGCGGATGCTTCAACAAAATACCGCCCCAGCGACAGCTCGACATCCGCATGCGCAAGAAAATCATCGTCTGCGAGTACTGCGGACGCATCATGATCGACCCCGAACTCGCCGGCATCAAGCTCAACAAGCCCGCCGATGAGAAGCCCAAGCGCCGCAGCCGCAAGAAGGTGGAGAAGACCGAGGAGGATTAATCTCCCGGGCGATAGCAAAAAAAGGCTTAAGCCT
Source organism: Bacteroidaceae bacterium (assembly GCA_017469685.1). Classification (GTDB taxonomy): domain Bacteria; phylum Bacteroidota; class Bacteroidia; order Bacteroidales; family Bacteroidaceae; genus Physcousia. Next base: position 37,909 of record JAFUFW010000051.1, read on the forward strand.
TTCGCACGAAACCCTTAAGGGTTTTTTGTGCCCCGCCGGCAGTCAGGCGGAAAAAACAAGGAGCGTCCTGCATTTTTTCCGTTTTTAATTTTTCACTTTCAATTAATTGTAGTACCTTCGCGCCCGAGTTTTCAACAACATAATGTCTAACACTCAAAAACAAACCATTTTTTATTAATTAACCCTATGTCAAACTTAACAAACATCCAGCCCCTCGAGGACTTCGATTGGGAAGGCTACGAGAAAGGCACCGCTCAGAATGAGCAAACTCGCGAAGAACAGGAAAACGCGTATGAGAAGAGCCTCACAGGCGTAGGCGACCACGACGTGGTCGACGGTACTGTCATCGCTATCAACAAGCGTGAAGTCGTTGTGAACATCGGTTTCAAGAGCGACGGCATCATCTCCGCCAACGAGTTCCGCTACAACCCCGACCTCAAGGTCGGCGACACCGTTGAGGTGTACATCGAAAACCAGGAAGACAAGAAAGGACAACTCATCCTCTCCCACAAGAAAGCTCGTGCCACCAAGTCGTGGGAGCGCGTCAACGCTGCACTCGAAAACGAGGAGATCATCAAGGGCTTCGTGAAGTGCCGCACCAAGGGTGGTATGATCGTCGACGTCTTCGGCATCGAGGCTTTCCTCCCCGGCAGCCAGATCGACGTCAAGCCCATCCGCGACTACGACGTATTCGTCGGCAAGACCATGGAGTTCAAGGTGGTTAAGATCAATCAGGACTACCGCAACGTCGTCGTCAGCCACAAGGCTCTCATCGAGGCTGAGCTCGAAGCTCAGAAGAAGGAGATCATCTCCAAGCTCGAAAAGGGCCAAGTGCTTGAGGGTACCGTCAAGAACATCACCTCCTATGGCGTATTCATCGACCTGGGTGGCGTTGACGGTCTCGTACACATCACCGACCTCAGCTGGGGCCGCGTCAGCGATCCTCATGAGGTTGTAGAGCTCGACCAGAAGCTCAACGTCGTCATCCTCGACTTCGACGAGGAGAAGAAGCGCATCGCCCTCGGCCTGAAGCAGCTCACACCCCACCCATGGGATGCCCTCGATCCCAATCTCAAGGTTGGCGACCACGTCAAGGGCAAAGTCGTCGTCATGGCCGACTACGGCGCATTCATCGAGATTGCTCCCGGCGTCGAAGGCCTCATCCACGTCAGCGAGATGTCGTGGAGCCAGCACCTCCGTAGCGCTCAGGACTTCATGAAGGTAGGCGACGAGGTAGAAGCCGTCATCCTGACCCTCGACCGCGAGGAGCGCAAGATGAGCCTCGGCATCAAGCAGCTTAAGGCTGATCCTTGGGAGGCTATCGAAGAGAAGTACCCCGTTGGCTCGAAGCACACAGCTCGCGTGCGCAACTTCACCAACTTCGGTGTGTTCGTTGAGCTCGAAGAGGGCGTCGACGGCCTCATCCA